>JAAFHH010000011.1 GCA_013297545.1 Alphaproteobacteria bacterium | reverse complement strand
CTATGAGCGGGTTGACCCGCCGTTGGTCGAATTCGAAGAAAGCCTGCTCGGCGGCGGCGACGGCGGCATCTCGGGCCAAACCTTTCGCCTGCTCGATCCCCTCTCCCAGCGCATGATGGGCGTGCGCGCGGACATGACCGTGCAGGTCGCCCGCATCGCGACCACCCGGCTCGCTGGCGCGCCGCGCCCGCTGCGCTTGGCCTATGCCGGGGATGTGCTGCGTATGAAGGGCTCGCAACTGCGCCCGGAACGTCAGTTCGTGCAAGTGGGCGTGGAGTTGTTCGGCGCTCCAGCGGTGGAGGCGGATGTCGAGGTGATGCGGCTCGCCGCCACCAGCCTCGGTGAGCTTGGGGTGCCCGGCCTGACGATTGATCTGAACGCGCCCACCTTAGTCGGCATGATCTGCGCGGAAGCTGGCGTGCGCGGCACCGCACTGGTGATGACCCGTGCTGCGCTTGATCGCAAAGACGCCGATGCGGTGCGCCAACACGGCGGCCAGGCTGCCGAAGCGCTGCTGGGGCTGATGGCGGCAACCGGTCCGGCGGAAGCAGCCGAGCTGATCCTCACCAGCCTGGATCTGCCAGTCGCCGCCCAGCCCGTGCGCGGGCGGCTGTCGCTTGCGATCTCGGCCTTGCGCGAAGCCGCACCCGGCGTGAGTGTCACGGTCGATCCGGTTGAGAATCGCGGCTTTGAATACTACAGCGGCATCGGCTTCACCTTGTTCGCGCAAGGGGTGACCGGCGAACTTGGCCGCGGTGGCCGCTACCTGGCCGGCCCCGAAGGGCGCCTTGAGCAGGCAATCGGCTTCAGCTTGTTCATGGACCCGGTGATGGCAGCGCTGCCGCCAGTCCCGGAGCTGCAGCGCCTGTTCCTGCCGATCGACACGAGCCACGCCCGTGCCGAGGCGCTCCGCCAGAGCGGCTGGACCACCATCGCAGGCCTTGACCGCACGGCTGATGTTGTGGCCGATGCCCGGCGGCTGCGCTGCAGCCACGCGTTGATTGCTGACGCCGTGGTCGCACTGCCCGAACATAAGGGATCAGCATCGTGACCAATGTCGCCGTGATCGGCGCCCAATGGGGCGACGAGGGCAAAGGCAAGATCGTCGACTGGCTGTCGGAACGCGCGGATATCGTCGTGCGTTTCCAGGGTGGCCACAACGCTGGCCACACACTGGTGATCGACGGTGTCACCTACAAGCTGTCGCTGTTGCCGTCCGGCTGTGTCCGGCCCGGCAAGATGTCCATCATCGGCCCTGGCGTCGTCGTCGATCCCTGGCACTTGCTGAAGGAGATCGAGACCGTGGCCGCCCAAGGGGTGACGATCACGCCGCAGAACCTGCGCGTTGCCGATACCGCCGCCTTGATCTTGCCCTACCACAGCCGGATCGACCGGTTGCGCGAAGACATCGCCGGCACCGCCAAGATCGGCACAACCGGCCGCGGCATTGGTCCTGCCTACGAAGACAAAGTCGGCCGGCGCGCCGTGCGTGTCGCGGACCTAAGCAGTGCTGAGGATTTGGAACGCCGGCTCGACCGGGCGCTGGTGCACTACGATGCGCTGTTCCGCGGCTTGGGTGCAGAGCCGGTCGACCGCGACCAGCTGATGCACGATCTGCTCGCCATCGCCCCGAAGATCCTGCCGTTCGCGGAACCGGTGGGCGACACGCTCGATCAGGCCGTGCGCGACGGCAAACGCATCCTGTTTGAGGGCGCGCAGGGCGTCATGCTGGACGTCGATCAGGGGACATATCCGTTCGTCACCTCGTCCTCCACCGGTGCGGGTGGGGCGGTGGTTGGATCGGGTTTGGGGCCGAAGGCGATCGGCTATGTGCTTGGGATCTGCAAAGCCTACACAACCCGGGTGGGCTCCGGCCCGTTCCCGACCGAACTGACCGACGAGATCGGTGAGACGCTCGGGCGCGTCGGTCATGAATTCGGCGTGGTCACCGGCCGCAAGCGTCGGTGTGGCTGGTTTGATGCCGTGCTGGTGCGCCGCGCCGTGCGCCGCGGTGGGATCGATGGCTTGGCGCTGACCAAGCTCGATGTGCTCGATGGCTTTGCGGAACTGAAGGTCTGTGTCGCCTATGAACTTGATGGCGTGCGGATCGACGCGTTGCCACCGACCGCATCGGCCCAAGCCCGCTGCCAGCCGATCTTCGAAACCCTGCCGGGTTGGCAGGACACGACGGCTGGTGCGCGCTCCTACGCGGACTTGCCAGCAGAAGCCGTGAAGTACATTCGGCGCATCGAAGAGCTGATCGGTTGCCCGGTCGCGGTGCTGTCGACCAGCCCGAAACGGGAGGATACGATCTCGCTGAAAGACCCATTCGCTGGGTGATCACAAGACCGTCACGTCCACACTCTTCCATCGGCGCGCGTTAACCAGTAGATTCCGTGGCGGGATAAGGCGTTGGTGCGCGTTCATGCTCCGCCGTCTGAAACCTGAGCGCATCCTGGCGTCTCGTGGCGGCGGCAAAAAGGCCCGGCGCTGCGGCGGCGCCAGACAGGAAGGTACGCGATGGTAGACGTGACTGCGGGGGGACCTCCGCCCGACGACGACCTGGACCAGGACTGGGTTGATCCGATCCAGCTGCTGCGGGACGAACAAGCGCGTCTTGGTCTGGAGCCGCCGGCCGAGCTCGAAGAACGCGACATGCCGTCGGTCAACTTTTCGGTCGACATGTCGCAGCCTGATTCGCCGGCGATGATGGTGGATCAGCCGTTCGACATGCCGTCGTTCGACGTCCAAGCGACCGAAGTCGCCACGGCAGCGGCCGGCGTCGCAGCCGCTGCTGCCGCCACTGCGGCGGCGATGACCAACACCACCTCGGCCACTGCTGGCGATGGTATTCCCGACGATGCGCTCGTCACCTCGCTGCGCGGTCGGTATTTCATCAACGTTGGCGAACCGCTGCCGGAATACGCCTCCGCCAACGCGATGGCGTACCAGACCATGTTCCGCAACGACCGCAACCGGCCGCTGATGGCGCTGGTGTGCGAGGTCGAAGTGCAGCCGCGCTACGATGTGTTGGAGGGCCTGCGCGGGTCTGGCGTTGCTGGCATGTTGAAGATTTTGGAATGGGGTGTGGTCGATTGGCCGGCGGGTGGCAGCCGGTTCGCGGTCGTGCTGGACCGTCCCGGAGGCTTTCGGGTCGTCGATGATTTCAACGTACCGCAGCCGGGTTTGAGCGATACGGAGATCATCGAAGGCCTGCTGCGCCCGATGCTGGGGGCGATGAAGGATCTGCAGGCGCGTGGCATCACCCACCGCGGCATTCGGCCAACCAATCTGTTCTATACCGACATGGGCCGGCGCACGATGGCGCTGGGCGATTGCGTCACCACCCCGCCGGGGTTTGATCAGCCCTCGCTGTTCGAGACGATTGAAGCAGCCCAGGCCCATCCGGCCGGGCGCGGGCCGGGTACGCTCGCCAATGATCTCTACGCGCTTGGCGCCACGATCGTGTACTTGCTGCTCGGCCGCAACCCCGTCGCGGACAAGAGCGACGAGGCGCTGATTCGCGAAAAGATCGAAGTCGGCTCCTACATGGCGCTGGCCGGCCAAGTGCGCATTCCCTCCAGCTTGGCGGAACCCGTGCGCGGCCTGCTGGTCGATGACGAGCGCGACCGCTGGACGGTCAACGACTTCGATCTGTGGCTGTCCGGCCGACGCCAGAGCCCGCGCCAGGGCAAGCTGCCATCGCGCGCCTCTCGGCCGTTCATCGTCGGTGACCTTGAGTGCTTTAACGTCCGCACGCTGGCGCATGCACTGTCCGCCAATTGGCAAGATGCGGTGACCTTGGTCCGCTCCAAGCAGATGGACAGCTGGCTGCGCCGGTCGATGATGGAGGAACCGAAGGCCGAAGCGTTGATGTCGGCGGTCTATTCGACGGCGAGCCACGTCACCGGCCGGGGTGCGGAAGAACGTTTGGTGTCGCGCGCTTCGATCACGCTCGACCCGCGGGCACCAATCCTCTACCGCAACATCGGCATCACGGTGGATGGTGTCGGCTACGCCATGACCGCGGCGATCCACGACAGTGATCTGCGCGCCGCGGTGACGGAAATCATCTCCGCCCGTCTGCCGATGCACTGGGTGGCCGCCCAAGGCAAGCCGAACAGCGAAGACGTCCGCATCGCCCAGTCGATGGAACGCCTGCCCGGCGTAATCGAACAAGGTGCGGTTGGTCTTGGGTTTGAGCGATGCCTCTACGAACTCAACCCTGCGATGCGCTGCTTGTCGCCGATGTTCGAACGCGAATTCGTGGTCGACATCTCAGAAGTGATGCCCGCGCTTGATCGGCTCGGCCAGACGCCGGACCGGCCGGACATGCCGTTCGATCGCCATCTGATCGGCTTCATCGCCGCGCGCTCCAAGCGCTGGAGCGAGGAATTGCTCCGTCCGCTCGCCAGCCCCGACACGATCATCCGGGCGATTGGCCTGTTGCGGCTGTTCTCCTACGTGCAGGAAAACAACGAAGTTGGCCCGGTGCCGGGCTTTGCCGGCTGGATGGCAGTGATGTTGAGCCCGGTGCTCGACAACTACCACCACCGCACGCGGCGCCAGCGCGTCCAGTCCAAGGTGCAGGCAGCCGCCGAAAGCGGCATCCTGTCGGAACTGTTGGCGGTGGTCGACGATCTGGCCGAACGCCAGGCGGACAATTACGGCTTCCACCAAGCGTCGGAAGAATACCGGCAGATTGAAGCCGAATTGACCGATATGGAAACCAACGTCGATCAGCGCGAAGATGATGCGCGGATGATGGGCGAACAAATCGCCGCAGTGATCGGTTCGGTGCTGGTCTGCATCGTGACTGCGATCACCTTCCTCGTCTTCTACGCGTGAGGGGCTGACCATGGCGACCACCCTGTCCACCCCTGACGCGCCGCCGCCGAAGAAGGCGAGCAACTGGCCGCTCTACATCGCCTGCGGCTTGCTGCCGGTGATTGCGATTTTCTACTGGCACGTCATCGCCTTCGTGTTGCTGGCGATGCTGCCGACGTTTGTCGCCGGCTTCCTCGACCGGCGCGAAGGCAAGTACGCGGCTTACGCCGTCGGTGGTTTCAACCTCTCCGGCGCCTTGCCCTATCTGTTCCGCATGCTCGATGGCAGCACGCCGGGCATGCTCGGCTTGCTCGATGTGATTTCTAGCCCCTGGCCGTGGCTGGTGATCTTGGGCGCATCGGCGATCGGGTGGATGATCTACTACGCCGTGCCAATCCTGGTGCTGCGCTACCAGGCGATCCGCGATCGTCAGCGCATCAAGTACCTGCGCCAACGCCAGACCGAATTGGTCGAGGAATGGGGCAGCGAAGTCTCCCCGGAAAACAACGCGAGCTACGTGTGAGGCTGGGTGCCGGCAAACCGGTCTGGATCTAAGCCCGTAAGATCAACTGGTGGTGTCTGGCCGAGGGCGAGTGCCGTCACCACCTCCGCCGTGATCGGTGCCAGGGTGACGCCATCGCCTTCATGGCCGGTTGCGACAATCACAGCTGGCTGAGCAGCCGATCGCCCGAGCAAGGGCCGGTTGTCTGGCACGAAGGGCCGCAAGCCTGCGAACGCGCGCAAGATTGTGCAGTCCGCGAGCCCCGGCAGGTGGGCAATCGCGCTCGCCAGAATGATCGCCAGCACATCGGGTGGCACGGTGCGATCGAAGCCGACAAACCGGCGGGACGACCCGATGATGTGCTGGCCAGTCGGCAGCGTCTCGCAGGTAAAGCCGTGGCCGATGCGCTCGGCCGGGTCGGTTGAGGTGCCGGCCAGGCTCGGATCACGCTTGTGGGTGAGATAGCGGGCGGAGACCAGGAAGCGCTGCGCCAGCGGGGGTGTTTTCGTGGTGATCGCCAGCACGCCCTGGCGCGGCGCGACAGGCAGAGTGAGGCCGAAGTCCGCGCCCAACGCGGCACTCGCCGCACCTGCTGCCAGCACGACCTGATGCGCGATCACCCGGCGCCCGTCCCCAAGGGCCAGGGTGGCACCCGTGGCATCCAGCCGCTCCACCACCGGGGTCGCTGGCCAAAACGGGATCACCCCTGCGGCCGTCGCGGCGGCGACCGTCGCAAGCGCAAGCTTGTAGGGGTTGAGCTGCATCTCGCTCTCGCACACGAGGCCAGCGACCAGGTGCGGGGCCAGACCCGGTTCCAGCTGGCGTAAGCGGGCACCATCGACCAGGTCGACGTCCACACCATGATCCCGCAAGTGGCGCGCGTGCGCTTCGATCGCACTCAGCCCGTCGCTGTGATCGACCAGCAGCACCCCGCCGCGCACTTCCGCGTCGACCGGCCCCAGCCGCTGCAGCCACGCCGGGTAGCGTGCGCGGCTGGCGGCGGCGAGCGCCATCGCCGGCCCCGGTGTTTTGGTCGAAACCGCGAGGTAGCCGTCTGACGCGCCGGAGCTGCCGGCAGCCGGGTGGCTGCGATCGATCAGGGCGACGCGCACGCCGGCATCGGCCAAGCGCCAGGCTGCTGCTGTGCCAATCACGCCAGCCCCTATGACCGCGACATCGACCGTGGTGCTGGACATTGGGCTCAGTCTCGCGCAAGCGTCGGGGCACCATGGTGACCTCTGCTCCCCCTGCTTCGCAATCCACCGCGCTGACTTTGGTGATCGGTGCTGGTCCGGCGGGGGCAACCTGCGCGCTGGCGCTTGCTGAAGCAGGGCTGCCCTCGATCCTGGTTGATGATGCCGTCGCCGCCGGTGGGCGGATCGCACCGCCTGGTCCAACCCTACCGGACTTGCCGGGGCTCGACCCCCGCGGAGCCGTGCTGCGCCGGGCGATTGCGGCAGTGCCCCTGATCGAGCATCGCACCAACACCAGCTTCGCCGGGCGCTTTGCCGATGGGCGCGTGCTGCTGGTCGGACCGGCGGGACCCGCAACCCTGACACCCGACACGCTGATCCTGGCGACCGGGGCGATCGAGACGGTGATCTCCGCTGCTGGCCTTGGCCCAGCCCTCAGTCTTGGCGGTGTGCAGACCCTGCTGAAATCAGCCGGCGTGGTGCCGGAGGGCAAGGTGCTGCTGGGCGGATCGGGTCCACTCCTGCTGCTGGTCGCAGTCCAGCTCGCGATGGCGGGGGTGGAGGTTGTGGGGGTCGCCGACCTCGCCCCAGCGCCTACGCTCACGCTCGCCCGCGGCCTGGCGGCACGCCCGGCGTTGGCGCTGAAAGCCTTGCACTGGCGCTGGCTGCTGGCCCGGCTCGGCGTGCCGATCTGGTACCGCTCGCTGGTCCAGTCGGTGGCGGATGGGGCCGCGACCATCGCCGCATTGGACGCGCAGGGCCGGGTGCTGACCACCCGGACCTGTGCGGCTGACCGGGTGTTCCTCGGCCACGGTCTGCGCCCCGCGATTGAGGCGGCCCAGCAGGCCGGCTGCCGGATCGAGCATGACCCGGCGCTTGGCGGCTGGCACGTCGCCGTCGACGCACTCGGGGCAACCTCCGTGCCCGGTGTGTTCGCGATTGGCGAGGGGGCTGGCATTGGCGGCGCGGATATGGCGCAGGCTGCAGGCGTACTGCTCGCCTGCCATCTGGCGGAGGCGGCGGGGCAGACCCTGCCGCTGCGTCTCGCCCGGCGGCGCACGCGGGCCCAGCGCCTGCTGGTGGCCGGCGACCGGTTTCGCCGCGCCCTTGGGGCGTGGAGTGCATGGCCGGCGGAGATCGGCCAAGCGATCCCGGACGAGGCGGTGGTCTGCGCCTGCGAGGGGGTGACGGCGGGGGATCTGCGCGCCTCTGGCTACCGCGCGCCGGCACCGGTAAAGCTTGCCACCCGCATCGGCATGGGGCTCTGCCAAGGCCGCAGCTGTGCCGCCCTGGCGGCGGCGATTACCGGTGACCTAACACCGCCAGCACCACGCTGGCCGTTGGTGCCGGTGCGCGCGGCGGATTTGGCAACGCTCGCTTGAGCTTAGCGCCGAAACACCTCAACCACGCTATCCGCCGTCGGCCGGAAGCGCAGGCGCACGCGGTAGTCGGAACTTTCCAGCACGTCGGCTGGAATTTCTTCCTGGTTCGGCAGTACGACCATCACCCGGTCACCGGTGGTCAGCACGTCAGCGGCGACCGGCTCCAAGCCAATACCGGTTTCTGAGACGTCAACGGCGATGAATTCCCAGAACGTGCCGCGCACGTTCACCTCGACGATATCGTCGACAGTGAGGCGCGGCGACTGGCGATTGTCCTGGCTCATGCAACGCGGGCTCCGTAACAGCGCGGTAATGGATCGCTGATTTGCGCGCTGGCTGCAAGGCTGAACCCACGTTTCTGCAATTGAAGTGCGAGGGCGGACGGCGCAATCCTGCGCGCCATGCGGCGATCAGACACGGTGCGTGCCGCCCTATCGCACCGCAATAGTGGTCGTGCTTGATCAGCTGTAAGATCGGCGAGACCGCTGCCGCACTCGGAGTGAACATGCTCGTCGAATATGCCCTCGGGCTGGTGCTGGCCATTGCCGTGGCCGGATACCTGGTGGTCGCTTTGGTCGACCCGGAACGGTTCTAGACGATGGACGTGCAAGGCATTGGTCAGATCCTGCTGGCCCTCGCGGTGGTGACGTTGGCCGCCCGTCCGCTCGGGCGCTACCTCCACATCATCTTCGAACGCGAACAGCGCCCGACCTTGGTCGCCGGTATCGAGCGGCTGGCGTTCGCCGCCATCGGCACCAGCGGACGCGATCAGACCTGGGCCGGCTACGCGCTGGCGGCGCTCAGTTTTGCCGTCGCGGGCATTGCCCTCATCTTCGTGCTGCTGCAACTCCAAGGGCTGCTGCCGTTCAATCCGGACGGCGTTGAAAGCTGGGACGCCGCGCGCTCCTTCAACGCCGCCGTCAGCTTTGCCACCAACACCAATTGGCAATCCTTCGCCGGTGCGGAGGTAACGAGCCCGCTGATCCAGCTGGTCGCCTTCACCTGGCAGAATTTCGTGTCGGCGGCAGCCGGCCTCGCGGTGGCGGTTGCGATTGCCCGCGGCCTCGCCCGGCGTCAACCCGGCCAGGGGCTTGGGAATTTCTGGGTCGACATCATCCGGGCCACACTGTTCGTGTTGCTGCCGCTCGCGTTCCTGCTGGCGGTCGTGTTCGCGGCCCTCGGTGTGCCGCAAACTCTCGAATCGTCCGTGCGCGTGACGACGTTGGACGGCGAGAGCCAGGTGATTGCACTCGGCCTGGTCGCCAGCCAAGAAGCGATTAAACAGCTCGGCACCAACGGCGGCGGGTTCTTCAACGCCAACACCGCGCATCCGTTTGAGGGGCCAACCGGGATCGCGATCTGGCTGTCGGCCGTCGCCATGCTGCTGATCCCGGCGGCGGCGACCAACCTCTATGGCCGGATCTGCCGGGACCAGCGCCAAGGCTGGGCGCTGTTCATTGCCATGATGGTGCTGCTGGTGATCAGCACAGCACTCGCGCTTGCGGCGGAGACTGGGGTTGGCTCTGCGCTCACCGGTCTGGCCGTCAGCGGCACTGAGCCGCTGGAAGGCAAGGAAATGCGCGCCGGTGTGGCGCTTTCAGTGTTCTATGCGGTGATCACCACCGCCACCTCCAGCGGTGCGGTGGTGGCGATGCACGACAGTCTGCAGCCGCTGACCGGCCTCGTCTTGTTGTTCAACATGCTGCTGGGCGAAGTGGTGTTCGGTGGCGTTGGGGCTGGGCTCTACAGCATGCTGGCGATGGTGGTGCTGACCGTGTTCATCGCTGGCCTAATGGTCGGCCGGACACCGGAACTGCTCGGCAAGAAGGTCGAAGCGCGCGAGGTCGTGCTGGTGGTGGCCGTGCTGGTGGTACCAGCGACCATGATCCTGGCCGGTGTCGCACTCTCAATCTCGCTCAGCGGCCCTGCTGCTGCGATCCAAGACCCGGGACCCCATGGGTTGAGCGAACTGCTCTATGCCTACACCAGTGCGGCGATGAACAACGGCTCGGCGTTTGCGGGCCTCGGCGCGGATACGCCGTGGCACAATCTGCTGTTGGGATTGGCGATGCTGGTTGGCCGCTTCGTGCCGATGCTGGCGTTGCTGGCGCTCGCAGGCTCGATGGCGGACAAGCGCGTCGTCCCGGTCGGCCCCGGCACCTTCCCAAGCCATGGCGGCTTGTTCGTCGGGCTGCTGATCGGCATCACGGTGTTGATGGGGGCGCTGACCTACTTCCCCGCCCTCGCCCTCGGGCCCCTCTTGGAACACGCGGCTGCCACCGCCGGGAAGGTGTTCTAATGGCCGGCCCGACCTCTGCTGCGATGTTCTCGCGGGCGACGATTTCGGCAGCCCTGGTGGAGGCGTTTTGGCGCCTCGATCCGCGCCGGGTGGCGCGCAATCCGGTGATGTTCGTGGTTTGGATCGGCTCTGCCCTCACCACCGTGATGGTGGTGCGCGACGCGATCATGGGCGGCGGCGATCCCTTGTGGTTTGGCGTCGCGGTCGCGTTCTGGCTGTGGTTCACCGTGCTGTTCGGCAACTTCGCTGAGGCAATCGCGGAAAGCCGCGGCAAGGCGCAGGCGGCAAGCTTGAAGGCGATGCGCCAAGACGTCAGTGCGCACCGCATCACCACAGCGGGGGCGACCGAAACCGTCTCGGCCGCTGACTTGCGCAAAGATGACGTGGTCGTCGTGGTCGCGGGCGAATGGGTGCCGGCGGATGGTGAGATCGTTGAGGGCATCGCGTCGGTCGACGAAAGTGCGATCACCGGCGAGAGCGCGCCGGTCATTCGCGAAAGTGGCGGCGATCGCAGTGCCGTCACCGGTGGTACCCGCGTGCTGTCTGACCGGATTGTCGTGCGTGTGACGGCGGACCCCGGCAGTTCCTACCTCGACCGGATGATCGCGCTGGTCGAAGGGGCAGCGCGCCAGAAAACCCCGAACGAGACGGCGCTGCACGTGCTGCTGGTCGGCCTCACCTTGGTGTTCTTGCTGGCGTCGGTGACCTTGGTGCCGATCGCGCTCGCCTCCGGCGTCCAGATCTCGACCACGGTGGTGGTAGCCCTGCTGGTGTGTTTGATCCCGACCACGATTGGCGGTTTGGTTTCGGCCATCGGGATCGCTGGTATGGACCGGTTGCTGCGCAAGAACGTGCTCGCGATGTCCGGCCGGGCGGTGGAGGCGGCGGGTGACGTCGATGTGCTGCTGCTCGACAAGACCGGCACCATCACGCTCGGCAACCGCATGGCGGAGGATTTCATCCCGGTCGGTGGCGCCTCGAAAGACGCGTTGATCGAAGCCGCAGAACTTGCCTCGCTGGCCGACGAAACACCGGAGGGCCGCTCGGTCGTCACCTTGGTGCGCGAACGGTTTCGCGCCTCGCGCGTCGATGCCCACCGCCTGGGCGGCACACCGGTGCCGTTCACGGCCGAGACGCGGATGTCCGGCCTCGACGTCACCTTGAGTGGCGTGCGCCACCAGTACCGCAAGGGTGCAGTGGATGCGGTCAAGCAAGCGACCTTGGCCGCGGGGGGCACCGTGCCCGTCGGCCTGGATGAGGTCGCAAGCACGATCGGCAAGAGCGGCGGCACGCCCTTGGCTGTGGCAGTCGACAACCAGATCCTCGGCGTCATCCACCTCAAAGACATCGTGAAACCCGGCATTGCCGAGCGGTTCTTGCGCTTTCGCGCGATGGGCATCCGAACGGTGATGATCACCGGCGACAACCCGGATACCGCGAGCGCCATCGCCCGCGAAGCGGGCGTGGATGACTTCTTGGCCGAGGCGACACCCGAGACCAAGATGCGCCGCATCAAAGACGAACAGGCGCGCGGCCACCTGGTCGCGATGACCGGCGATGGCACCAACGACGCGCCGGCGCTGGCGCAAGCAGATGTTGGCGTCGCGATGAATTCCGGCACCCAGGCGGCCAAGGAAGCCGGCAACATGGTCGATCTCGACAGTGATCCAACCAAGCTGTTGGAGATCGTCGAGGTCGGCAAGCAGCTGCTGATGACCCGTGGCTGCTTGACGACGTTCTCGATCGCCAATGACTTGGCGAAATACTTCGCGATTGTGCCGGCCCTGTTCATCGCGGCGTTTCCGGAAATGCAGATCTACAACATCATGGGGCTGACATCGCCGTATTCGGCGATCCTGTCGGCGGTGATTTTCAATGCCTTGATCATAGTCGGCCTGATCCCGCTGGCATTGTCCGGCGTGCGCTACCGACCGTTGCCGGCCGCCGCCCTGCTGCGCCGCTCGCTGCTGATCTATGGGCTCGGTGGTGTGATCGTGCCATTCGTCGGCATCAAGGTGATCGACACTCTGCTGACCTTGGTGGGGATGGTCTGATGGCGATGCTGCTCACCGCGCTGCGCGCTCTGGTGCTGACCCTGGTGGTGACGGCGCTGGTCTATCCGCTGCTGGTCTTTGGCGCCGCCCAGCTGCTGGTGCCGACCCGGGCTGGTGGCAGTCTGATCTTGGATGATCGCGGCGTCGCGATCGGCTCGGAGTTTATCGCTCAGGCGAGCCGCCAACCCGGCTACTTCCAGCCGCGGCCGTCGGCCGTCGATTGGGATGGGGCGAAGTCTGGCGGCAGCAACCTCGGGCCAACGTCTGCAGCACTGCGCGCCCGGGTGGCGGCGGCGATAGAGACCCTGCAGCAGCAGAACCCGGCCGCCCACGGCCCGGTGCCGATCGACTTGGTGACCATGTCCGCCTCTGGCCTCGACCCGCACCTGTCGCTCGAAGCAGCGCTCTGGCAAGTGCCCCGGGTTGCCGCCTCCCGGCGCGTCGCAGAAGGCCGCGTGCGCGCGATCGTGCTGGCGGTGGCGGAAGAACCGCTGCTCGGCCTGTTCGGCACCGAGCGGGTCAATGTGCTGCTGCTCAACCTCGCCCTCGACCGCCAGCTTGGGCGGCGGTGAGGGTTAGAGGGTCCCGGCAGCCAGGCGCTTGGTCATGGCCTCGACCATCGCCGAGCGGGTGAGGCCGTTGCGCCGCGCCTCGGCGTCGAGCACCGCGAGCACGCCGGCATCGAGTGAGAGGTTGGCCTTGGTCGGCCGGCCAGAGGGACGCAGCAGCGCCACGCTTGCCAGCATCGCACCATCCGCCAGCGCTTCCACCACATCGGGATCAGTGCGCACGGCTTCGGCAGGTCTCGGAGCCGGAACAGTGCCGCCGGTTGCTTCCGCCACGTCGGCCCAGTCGCGCATGGCTTCAACGGCGGCGGTGAGCGCCTCATCGATCGTGTCGCCCATCGCGGTGCAGCCCGGCAGATCTGGGGCAACAACGCCGTAGGCGCCAGCCGTACCGTCGATCAGGACGACGTAGCGCAGGGGGGCGTCGGTTCGTTGCGACATTCCTAGGTTCCTCTCTCAGATCCACCCAGCAACCTTGGCAATCGCGCGTGCAGCGCCCTACTCACACCGCCCAACCGACCCCTCGGCGCACACGCGGCCGTCGATCCAGCGGGCGCCGTCGAGGATGGCGTGGGCGAACACCGCACCGTCGATGCGCGCGCCGATGAGCGAGGCGCCGCGCAGATCGGCGTAGTCCATCCGGGCACGGCGCAAGTCCGCGCCGGTCAGGTTGGCACCGACCAGGGTGGCGCGGGTGAAGTCGGTTTCTTGCAGCCGCGCTTCCGCCAGCTGAACCCCGGTTGCTTGCGCGCGCACGAACTTGGCGCGAAACGCGTCGACGCTGACGAGCCGGGCATCGGCGAGATCGGTGCGCCCGAAGCTCGCCTCCCGCAGCCGGGCGGAGGTCAGATCCACGCCGGCGAGCGATTGGCCATCCAAACTGCAGCGCGCCCAATTCACTCCTGGGGCTGCTTGTGTGCAGGCGACCACGGGCGTGGCCGCAATCATGAAACAAAAGGCGAGGCTACTCCGCCGCGAGGCGCGTTTGAGCCGAGGCAACAGGCATCACTCCTAACGAGCGGCAGGTGGCGTACACCAACTCTGCCTTGTTCAATGTGTAGAAGTGGAAGGCCGTGCAGCCGAGCCGCTTCAGGTCCTGTACTTGGTCCCCCAGGATCTGCGCTGCAAGCAGCTTGCGGGTTTCGGCATCATTCTCCAACCCCTCAAACCGCGCTTTCAGCCACTCGGGCACGGTCGCGCCGCAGGTCGCGGAGAAGCGCACGAGTTGCGGAATGCTGAGGACTGGCAACAATCCGGGCACGATCGGTGCGGTGATGCCAGCGCGCGCGACGCGTTCCAGGAAGCGCTCAAAAATTTCTGTGCCGAAGAAGTACTGAGAGATCGCGCGGGTCGCACCGGCGTCGATCTTGCGCTTCAACGCCTCGATATCCGCATCGATCGAAGTCGCTTCCGGATGGCCTTCCGGGTAGCAGCCGACCGAGATCTCAAACCCACCGATGCGCGTGATGCCGGCGACCAGGTCGGAGGCGTAGGCGTAGCCACCGGGGTGCGGCTCGTAGCGCTCGGCACCCGCCGGCGCGTCACCGCGCAGGGCGACGATGTGGCGCACACCGGCTGCGGCGTAGTCGCGCACGACTTCGTCGATTTCCGCCATCGTGGAGCCGACACAGGTGAGGTGGGCGGCCGGTGCGATCGTCGTGTCCTGGCGGATGCGGCGCACGATCGCGTGGGTGCGCTCGCGCGTGGTGCCGCCGGCACCATAGGTGACCGACACGAAGCTTGGCCCCAGCGGCGCCAACCGGTCGAAGTTCGCCCACAGGCCGGCTTCGGCCTCCGCGGTTTTCGGCGGGAAGAACTCAAAGCTGACAGTCGGCTGGGCAGTCATAGCGCGAACTCCGCAAGCGTAGCAGTGGGGGTGGTGGGGCGGGCAGGGCTGGCGGCGAAGGGGCGGGTTGCCGCCCACACCACCACGGTCAGCGGATGCCCTTTTAAGTGCTGAGGGGCGGCCGGCGTCAGGCCAGCGCGGGCGAGCCAGCCGCGCATGTCACTGTCGCGCAAGCCAAGCCGGCGGTGCGCGTGCACTTCGCGCAGCTCCTCCAGCGTGTGGGGTGCGAAATCGACCGCGATCAACCGCCCGCCGGGCCGCAGCACGCGGGCGGCTTCCTGCAGCACGGCGGCTGGGTCATCGAGGAAATGCAGCACCTGGTGCAAGGTGACCGCATCAAAGCTCTCGCCCGGGAACGGCAGCTGGTAGACATCGCCCTGGCGCACGGAACAGTGGTTGAGCCCGGCACGCTCAATCGCGGCGCGCGCGACCGCCAGCATGGCGCGGCTGGCATCGATGCCGATCGCGCGCTCCACGCTCGGTCCGAACAGCTCGATCAACCGGCCGGTGCCGGTGCCAAGATCCAGCAGATCCGCGATCGGTCGGGCGTCGTCGCGTGGGCTCATGCTGGTGATCAGCGCGCGCTCCACCTCCGCCTCGTCGATGTGCATGGCGCGGATGCGCGCCCAGTCGCCGGCGGCCGCGGTGAAGTAGGCGTCCGCCGATTCCGCCCGTGCGCGTTTCACCTGGTTCAAGCGCTCCAGATCGAGGGCGAGTTCCGGATCATCGACTGGCACCATCGCCGCCAGCGCCTCGGCGATGACCGCAGCGTCCCCGCGCGCCGCCCGGCGGTAGAATGCCCAGGCACCCTCGCGAAACCGCTCCAGCAAGCCCGCATCGCACATCAGCTTCAAATGCCGGGACACGCGCGGCTGCGACTGGCCAAGGATTTGCGTGAGGTCGGACACCGTCAGTTCCGCCCGCGCACACAGCAGCAACAACCGAAGCCGGGTCGGCTCAGCCGCAGCGCGCAGGCAGGTCAGCACGGTGTCCATGGGCAAAGCGCCTCCTCGTGCACAAAGATATAAAGATATCTTTATATCTTGTCGAGGGGGTCGGTGCGCTATGCGGCCCGTGGGCGGATCTGGCCGAGGAAATCGTCCACATCGATATCGAGCCGGCGGCTGATTTCTGCCACCGTCTCGCTCGCCCACAACACCTCAATCGCGGTGGCCTTGCTGGATATAGCCGTGCTCGTAATGGCGCGGATCGTTTTGGCCACCACGTCAACATCGCCGGCCACCAGCTGGATGGTACGGGTGATTTGCGTCGTGACTGCACCTTGTTCTTCAACCGCGGCGGCAACTGCACCGGTCATCTCGGCCATCGCGTGGACGACCGAACCGATGCGATCAATCGTTTCCACCGCGGTGCGGGTTTCGACCTGGATGGTTTCGATCTGGCGGGTAATTTGGCTGGTCGCCTGTCCAGTTTGGTTGGCAAGCGCTTTGACTTCAGACGCCACGACGGCAAAGCCGCGCCCGGCATCGCCCGCGCGGGCAGCTTCGATGGTGGCGTTAAGGGCCAGCAGGTTGGTCTGTTCCGCAATTTCGGTGATCAGCTGGACGACGGAGCCGATTTGTTTGGTTGCCTCGACCAGCCGAGCGATTTGCGCGCGCGAGGCGCCGATATCGCTGTTGGCGCGGCGCGCGGTGTCGGCCGTGCGCTCGACTTGCCCGCCAATGTCTGTGATCGACGCTGCCAGGTCTTCGCCGGCTGTTGCCAAAGCGCCCATGCGATCGCGGGCCGTTTCGGTAGACTCCGATACGGCGATCGACCGGCTGGTGCCGGTATCTTGATGCACGACGGTTGTCGATACGGCGGCGATCATGTCGTTGGCAGAGGCGCCGACGGCGAGGGCCGCCGTTTTCACAGAGCCCTCGAACGTGTCAGCCAAGCCCGCGAATTCTTCTTGCCGTCGCGCCGCGTCCCGTGCGGCGTGCTCAGCCTGCTCGTCCTCGAGCCGGCGGACGCGCAGGCCGTTGTCCTTAAACACCCCGAGGGCTGATGCCATTTGGGTGATCTCGTCGCGCTGACGATAGACGGGTACGTCGGTGTCGAGCTCGCCGGCAGCAAGGCGCTCCATCGCAGAGGTCAGTCGGCTGAGTGGTCGTGTCACCACAGCCCGCACGATCACGCCCGCGGCGATCAGGGCTAGCAGAATGCCGATAGCAGCCACACTCACCAACTGGGTGACCGCGCGTGTGTAGAGCGCACTGGTCTCGGTCGACACCGTGTCGTAGGTCTCGCCAAGGGTCTTGGCGATGGCTTGCACCTTGACGTTCAGCGCCTGGCGGTTGGACCGGTTGGTTTCGTTGTTGCCCATACGGTCAGCTTCTGCGGGTGCGACCTCGAGACCTGCGCGGATGATCTCTCGGCGAAATCGAATGAAGGTTTCGGCGTCACTCACCATGGCATTGAACGTCGCCAGGGCATCCGCTGTGACGAGGGGACGCCAATCGGCGATCAGCCGTTCAATTCGCTGCAGGCTGACTTCTTTCGGACGGGCGAAGCGCTGTGCATCGCGGCTGTCAGTCGCGTGATAAATGCCGCGGCTGTCCATCACGACGGCGTTGATCAGGGCATCGAGGCGTTCCGCGTAGATAACGCGCTGATTGATCTGATTGAGTAAGAAAACGCGCTCTTGGTAGTTTGTTAATGCACGATATCCAGAGAATGCCAGTGTTATCGAAAGCATGACCAGAAACCCAACCAACCCATAGATCTTTGTGGAGATGGACAGTGAACGCATGACTTTTGCCTCCAGAAAGTTTGGGCTGGG
>JAAFHH010000109.1 GCA_013297545.1 Alphaproteobacteria bacterium | reverse complement strand
AGGCCGCGCGGCGGAAGGTGGTTTGTACGAGGCGTTTGAGCTCGGCCTCGGCCAAGCGATTGCGATTTCGGCAGAACACGGCGAAGGCATGGGTGATCTCTACGAGGCCCTCGCCCCGTTCCGGGTTGAGGATGCCGATACGCCGCGCGACGGCGAGGTCGGCACCCCCGGTCGACCGTTGCAGCTCGCCATCATCGGCCGGCCCAATGTTGGCAAGTCGACCTTGATCAACGCCTTCCTCGGCGAAGATCGCCTGCTGACCGGGCCGGAAGCCGGGATTACCCGCGATTCGATCGCGGTCGAATTCACCCGCGGTGATCGCACGGTGAAGCTGGTGGATACGGCCGGCCTGCGCCGCCGTGCGCGGGTGGAAGCCAAGCTGGAGAAGCTGTCGGTCGCCGATACGCTGCGCGCGATCCGCTTTGCCGAAGTCTGCTGCTTGGTGATCGACGCGGAACAAGGCTTGGAAAAGCAGGATCTGACGATCGCTGATCTGGTCGAACAGGAAGGCCGCGCGCTGGTGATCGCGGTCAACAAGTGGGACATCGTGGCGGACCGCAAAGTCGCATTGCAGCAGATCAAGGACCGGATCTTGGCCTCCCTGCCAACCGCGCGCGGGGTTGCCGTGGTCACAGTGTCCGGGGTGCAGCAGCGCGGGCTCGATCAAGTGCTGGATGCGGCGATGGATGCGCACCGCCAGTGGAACACCCGGGTCTCGACCGCTGCGCTCAACCGCTGGCTTGGCCCGGCGCTCGATCAGCATCCGCCGCCCACGGTTGACGGCCGGCGCATCCGGATTCGCTACGGCACCCAGGTGAAGGCGCGCCCGCCCACCATCGCGCTGTTCGTCACCAAGCCAGAAGATCTGCCGGACAGCTACCTGCGCTACCTCGCGAACAGCTTCCGGGAACACTTCGAGGTGCCGGGCGCGCCGGTGCGATTTATCACCCGCAAGCCGAAGAATCCCTTCGACGACGACTAGCGGCACCAAGCATACTCTCGCCGCCGACGTGAGGGCTTTCGGCCAAAAGATACACACGCCACCGTGGGTGGCGTTGGGAGAGACAAGGATGCACATCGAACTCGGGATCATCGACAGCGCGCGGCTGGCGGCGGCCAACACGGCGGCCATCGGCGTGGTGGCCACACAGCTGCCGCGGCTGATCTTGGCACCGGCCCTGGTAGTGAAAACCGCGCTCGCGGCCGTGATCTTCTCAGCCCTGATGCAATCCTGGCACCTCTCGATCGGGCCGTCAGAACTGCACCTGATTGGCGCGACCACGGTTTATCTGCTGTTCGGTTTTGCGCCGACGATGATTGGCTTTGCGCTTGGCCTCGTGCTGCAGGCGCTGCTGTTCGAACCGCAAGACATGCTGCACATCGGCGTCAACACGCTGTCGCTCACCCTGCCGATGCTGGCAGCGCACGCGACCTTCGGCCGGCGCTTGTTCGCTGAGACTGGCCAGGATCGCTTCACCCTGGCCCGGGTGTTGCGCCTGGACGCGGTCTACTACGCCGGTGTCGCCGCGATGGTGGCGTTCTGGCTCGGCATCTCCAACGATCCAGCACCGCTCGCCGACTGGGCGGCGTGGGCACTGGCCTATCTGCCGGTGTTCGCCGCCGAAGCGCTGCTCACCTTCGCGACTGTGACCTTGATGGCACGGTTCCGGGACCGGCCGGTGATCGCCAGCCTGTTCGAAGTGCCGCGCTTGAAGTTCGCCTGATCGCGTTCATCACCGCTTGCGCGCCGACCCGCCAGCGGTGATCATCTCAGTATGGATCAAGCCCTTAGCCGCACCCTTCGCGGGAATTTCGCTGGCTCCAGCGCTGAGCTACTGCTGCCCTGTGATGACCTCTTCGCAACCGTGCAGTTCTTCACCGAAGCGCTCGGTTTCGGCGTGGACACGATCTTTCCAGCCGAGGGGCCGGTGGTCGCCGTGTTGGCCGGGCACGGTGTTCGATTGCGGCTGGATACGCACCACCAGGGTGATCCGGGTCGGCTGCGGTTGACCGTGGCGGATCCGGCGGCGGTGGCACCATCCCCCTCGCTCAGGGCGCCCAATGGCACCGTGATCGATCTGGTCGCGACGCCGCCTGGGATGGTGGTGCCGCCGCTCGCGCCATCGCTCTCGATCTCCCGCGCGGGCGCGGCTGGTGAGTGGGCCGTTGGGCGTGCCGGCATGCGCTACCGCGACTTGCTGCCCGAACGCCAAGGCGGGCGGTTCGTCGCCTCGGTCATCCATGTGGAGCAGGGCGGACCGCTGCCGGACTATCCGCACTACCACAAGATCCGCTTCCAGATGATCTTCTGCCTGACCGGCGTAGCGACCCTGGTCTACGAGGATCAGGGGCCGCCGTTTGCGTTCCGCGCCGGCGACTGTGTGCTGCAGCCCCCCGAAATCCGCCACCGGGTGCTGGATGCCACATCTGGCTTCGAGGTGGTCGAACTCGGCTGCCCGGCCGAGCATACGACCCGCGGTGATCCGGAAATGACCCTGCCGACGACGGCCCTCAGCCCCAACCGGCTGTTCGGCGGTCAACGGTTCGTGCGCCATGATGCCAGCGTCGCCCCTTGGACCGCGTGGCGGCACCCGGGCTATGAGCGCCAGGACTTTGGCTTCATGGCCGCGACCGATGGCTTGGCGGAAGCCAGCGTGGTCCGCGCCGTCGCTGCACCCGCGATGGCCCCCAGCCGCCATGACGGCGAGCTGCAGTTCTGGTTCATTATCGCGGGCAGCGCGACTGTCGCGCTGGCGGGCCATCCGGACCTCGACCTCGCGGCCAACGACAGCATCGCGATCCCGCCGGGGCAGGTGCACCAGCTCATGGCTGTCTCGCCTGACTTCTGCTTTCTCGAAGTACGACTGTAACATACACCCTTTGACGGCTGGATTCGCGGCTTTCCCTAGTCTACTCCTTGTGGGATGGCGCCAGGGCATTGCCGTGGGTGCAGTAGCAGCGGGGGAACCACATGCAGCTCGGATTGGGTGGGCGCGTCAGCGCCCTGGTGGCAGGGGTCGCCGGCGTCACGGCGCTGGTGGTGGTTGGTGGCATGCTGACCGCCTTCGAGGATAGCGTAGAAAGCGGTGTTACGCGCGAGCTTACGGCGCACGGGCGTGCCCTCGACTCAGCGATTGCGGACGATGCGTTTCGCGCCGAAACGCTCGCCGCACAGGTGGCGGCCATTCCGGCCGTGCAGCGCGCGCTGGCGGAGCGCGACCGTCCAGCGCTCGCAGCCCTCTATGAAGCCGGCTTCGCGGGCCTGCGCGCACCCTACGCGTTGGATCAGTTTCAGTTCCACATTGCCCCGGCTGTGTCGTTCTACCGGGTGCACCAGCCGGCTCGGTTTGGCGATGACCTCGCGGCGTTCCGGTTCACGGTGGTGGCCGCCAATCGCGATGGCAAACCCGTGCGCGGTCTCGAAGGCGGGGTTGCTGGTATCGGCATCCGCGGCGTCGTGCCGGTGATGGCGGGCGGAGCCCAAGTCGGCAGCGTCGAGTACGGCACCTCTTTTGGGCAGGGCTTTTTCGATCGCTTCAAGGCGAACACCGGTGTTGATGTCGCGATCCGCCTGATCGGCGCGGATCGCATCGCCACGTTCGCTGCGACCGCCAAAGACTTCACGCCGTTTGATGATCAGGCCCTGCGCCGGATCGCCGCGGCGGACCGACTGGAATTCTTGGAGACGGAACGCGCCGGACAGTCGGTCCGGGTGCTGGCGCAACCGGTGAAGGACTACCGGGGAGCGGTGCTGGGCGTGGCGGAAATCACCCTGGATACCACCAGCTATGGCCATCAGATCCGCGCGGTGCAGCAGCGGGCCCTTGGAATTGGCCTAGCAGCAGTGCTGGCGGCAGCCCTGATCGGCTGGCTGATCGCGCGCCCGGCCTGTCGGTTGCTGGTTTCAGTCGCCGATTTGGTCACGCGCATCGGTGCGGGTGAGACGACGGGAAGCCTGCCGCGCTCCGGCCGGGTGGCGGAACTCGCCGATATCGCTGAGTCGGTCGAGGTGTTTCGCGATCGGTCTGAAGAATTGCGAGCCTTGCAGGCGGCGCAGCAGGCGAAGGATGCCTCCGCTGCCGTCGAGCGCGCGCTTGAATTTGCGGCGCTCGCCGATGGCTTTCAGGAAACCGTCGGCCAGCTGGTCGATGATCTGGGTGGGCGGGTGGATCGGTTGCGCCAGGAACTTGGGATTGCGCATGAGGCTGCGGTGCGCAGCCGGGCGGGTGCCGGGGCTGCCAGCGAAGACGTCCGCGGGGCCGGGGATGCGGTCAACGCGGTTGCCGCCGCGACCGAGGAACTCGCCGCCTCGATCAAAGAAATCGCCGCCCAAGTCGCGTCTGCCGCTGGGGTCACCAGCACAGCCGTGGTGCGGGTGGAAGAAGCCACCGCCGCGATCGGTGCGCTCAACGCTGCGGCGGAAAAGATCGATGATGTGGCGCGCTTGATCTCCGCCATCGCTGGCCAGACCAATCTGCTGGCGCTCAACGCCACCATCGAAGCCGCGCGTGCGGGCGAGGCTGGACGCGGCTTCGCCGTGGTCGCAGCCGAGGTGAAGAACCTCTCCATGCAGACCGCGCAGGCAACCGGCGATATCGCGAGCCAGATCGCGAGCGTGCAGTCCGCCAGCCGCGCGGTCACCGCCTCGGTCGAAGGGGTCGGGCAAGCGATCCGCCAGGTCGACGGTATTGCATCCGCGATGGCAGCGGCGACCGAGCAGCAACAGGCCGCGACAAGTGAGATCGCGCGCAGCCTGCAAGAAGCCGCCGCCGGCACTCAGCGCAGCGTCGACGAGATGGGCAACCTCGAGCGCGATGCCGACACCGGCGGGCAATTGGTTGGTTCCGCCGTCACAGCGGTCAGCGCGATGGCCGATGCGACCCGGCAGCTGTCCGATGAGGCGGAGCGGTTTGCTGCCGGCGTGCGGGCACGGGTGGCATAGCGCCCACGTTCTTGCTTTGTATTCTTTTGGCAGGCGTGCTAGACGCGGTTGCCATGTACGTCTCAATCGCCACCACCCATGTCCCGGCGACCGATCTGGGATACCTCTTGATGAAGCACCCGGACCGGGTGCACGCGGTCTCGCTCAGCTTTGGCCGGGCGACCGTGATCTATCCGGAAGCGACGGAAACGCGGTGCGAGGCCGTGCTGGTGCTCGACGTCGATCCCATCGGTCTGGTGCGCGGGCAGGGGCGCGGCGAGGGGCTGCTGGCGGACTATGTGAATGACCGGCCCTACGCCGCGACCTCGTTTCTGGCGGTTGCGCTGAACCGGGCGTTTCGCACGGCGATGACCGGCCAGTCGCGCGACCGGCCGGAATTGGCGGCAACCCCGATCCCGCTCACGATCCAGGTAACGCCGCTGCCGGCACCGGCCGATGTGATCACCCAGTTCTTTGCCCCGCTCGGCTGGTCGGTCGATGCGGCGCCGATTGCCGGTGCGGGTGGCTACCACGCGGTTACGCTTGCACAGACCATCCCGCTCAGCGACGCCTTGACCCAGCTCTATGTGCTGATCCCAGCACTGGACGCCCAGAAGCACTACTGGGTGGGCGACGACGAGATCGAAAAACTGCTGGGCCGCGCTGGCCCATGGCTCGCGACCCACCCGGCGAAAGAGACGATCACCCGGCGCTATTTGAAGCGCCAGGGCGCATTGGTGCGTTCAGCACTGGCGCAGCTGCTGCCGGAAGCAGCGGTCGACCTCGCACCAGACATGGCCGCCTCTGGTGAGGAGGTGCTGGAAGCGCCGCTCAAGCTGAACGACATCCGCCACCAGACGATCCACGACACGTTGGTGGACCTAGCCGCCTGGCGGGTTGCCGATCTCGGCTGTGGCGAAGGGCGTCTGCTGCAGCGGCTTGCAGCCGACCGGCGCTTCACCAAGATCTACGGTCTTGATGCGGCGATGCGCGACCTCGGCTGGGCCGCCCGCCGGCTGGAGCTCGACCGCGCAGGCGCGTCGGAGCGGATCACGCTGCTGCACGGTGCGCTCACCTACCGCGACACGCGCTGGGCCGATGTCGATGCCGCGTGTCTGGTGGAGGTGATCGAACACCTTGACCTCGACCGGTTGCCCGCGCTGGAGGCGGTGGTGTTTGGTGCCGCCCGGCCGCGGGCAGTGATCGTCTCGACGCCAAACGTTGAACACAACGTCCGCTTTGTCGGCATGGCGCCCGGCCAGCTGCGCCACCTGGACCACCGGTTCGAGTGGACGCGGGCCGAGTTCCATGCCTGGGCGGACGGGGTCGCATCGCACCACGGCTACCGCGTGCGCTATCAGGCGATTGGGGCCGATGATCCAGCGGTCGGCCCGCCGACCCAGATGGCGGTGTTTGAGCGATGAGTGCCTTTTCGATCCCGGATTTCTGTCTGGTCGTGCTGATCGGCGCCACTGGTGCGGGCAAGAGCACGTTCGCGCAGCGGTGCTTCAAGGCGACGGAAATCGTCTCCTCCGACACCGCGCGCGGCTTGGTGTGTGATGACGACACCGATCAGTCCGTCTCCGCCGATGCGTTTGAACTGGTGACCACCATCGCGGAAAAGCGCCTGAAGCATCGCCGGCTGACCGTGATCGACGCGACCAACGTGCGCGCCTCCGATCGCAAGGCCTGGATTGAGCTTGCCCGGCGCTGGCACGCGCTGCCGGTCGCGATTGTGCTGGATGTCGACCTTGAGGTCAGCGTCGCCCACAACGCCACGCGGCCGGACCGGCAGTTCGGCTCCGACGTCGCCAAGCGCATGATCAAGGAAATCCGCAGCGGGCTTGGCGGGTTGGAGCGGGAGGGCTTCCGCCGGGTGCTGCGCCTGCCGGGGCCGGAAGCGATTGCGGCCACCACCCTGACGCGCGAGCCCTTGTGGACTGATCGGCGCGAACTGACTGGACCGTTCGACATCATTGGCGATGTCCATGGCTGCGCCGATGAGCTGGAAGCGTTGCTGCAGGAGCTTGGCTACCAGGTCAGCTGGACGCCGGAGCTGAGTGTCACCCGCAGCCATGATCGCACCGTGGTGTTCGTCGGCGACTTGGTAGATCGCGGTCCGCGTTCGCCCGATGTGGTGCGCTTGGTGCGTCACATGGTGGACGCTGGCCTGGCGTTCGCTGTTATGGGTAACCACGAACGCAAGGTGGTGAAGTGGCTCTCGGGCCGGACCGTGCAACGCACCCATGGGCTCGCCGAGACGATCCAACAGTACGAGGCGCTGTGGGCCGGCCCTGACCAGCAGGGCCAGGATCAGCGCAGCGTGAAGGCGTTTCTCGAGGATCTGCGCTCGCACATCTGGCTGGATGGCGGGCGGCTGTGTGTTGCGCACGCTGGCCTGAAGGAAGACATGATCGGCCGCGCCTCGGGTGCCGTGCGCGAATTCGCCCTCTACGGCGAGACGACGGGGGAAATCGACGATTTTGGTCTGCCGGTGCGCGCCGATTGGGCCGCGCGGTATCGCGGTGCGACGACGGTCGTCTACGGCCACACGCCGGTGGTCGCCGCCGAATGGGTCAACAACACGATTTGCATCGACACGGGCTGCGTGTTCGGCGGTGCGCTCACGGCGCTGCGCTGGCCCGAACGCAAGCTTGTGCAGGTGCCCGCACGGCGGACCTACGCCGAGCCGATTCGCCCCCCGATCGCGCCGGTCGATCAGCGTTCCGCCCAAGCGTTGGCCGACGACATGCTGGACTACGCGGATGTCTCGGGCCGGCGCTGGATCGACACGCGGTTGATGGGCCGCCTGGTGGTGGCGGAGGAGAATGCGGTTGCAGCCCTGGAGGCGATGAGCCGGTTTGCGATTGCGCCGCAGTGGCTGATCCACCTACCACCAACCATGAGCCCGGTGGAGACGAGCCCGCGCGACGGCTGGCTCGAACGGCCGGAAGAAGCCTTCACCTACTATCGCCGCCAGGGTGTCGCAACCGTGGTGCTGGAAGAAAAGCACATGGGGTCGCGCGCCCTGGTGGTGGTTGCGCGCGATGCGAACGCTGCCCAACGCCGCTTCGGTATCACCGGGGCAGAGGCTGGTGCCGCCTGGACGCGCACGGGCCGGGCGTTCTTCAGCGATCCGGATCTCGGGTCGCAAGCCCTCGTCCAAGTGCGCGAAGCCGTGTCTGCAGCCGGGCTGTGGCAGGAGCTGGCGAGCGACTGGCTGCTGCTCGATTGCGAGATCATGCCCTGGTCCGCCAAGGCGTCGAGCTTGATCGACAGCCAGTACGCCCCCGTTGGGGTGGCGGCGGTGGCCGGTCTCACGGCTGCCACCGCGGCGTTCGAACGGGCGGCAAGCCGAGGGGTTGCGGTTGATCCCACACCGCTGGCCGAGCGTCTCGCGCGCGCAACCGCCTACGAGGCCGCGTGGCGCCCCTATGTCTGGCCAGTGCGCAGCATCGACGACGTGCGCATCGCGCCGTTCCACGTGCTCGCGAGTGAGGGAGCTGTGCA
>JAAFHH010000108.1 GCA_013297545.1 Alphaproteobacteria bacterium | reverse complement strand
GTGGTCGCCCAAGCGGTCTACGACCCCACCCTGGTCGACATGACCACGCCCTCGCACCACGTGCCGGACCACCGCGACGCGCTGGCTTATGGGCGGGAGAGTTTCCCGAAGGACCAGCCGCTGCTCGAAGGCGTGCGCGACTTGAGCCGGCGCATCAACCAAGACTTCACCTTCGATCCAACCGCGACGACGATCGCAACCCCGCTCGACCGGGTGCTGAGCCAGCGGCGCGGTGTGTGCCAAGACTTCGCGCACTTGATGCTCGCGTGCTTGCGCGGGCTCGGCCTGCCGGCACGCTATGTCTCGGGCTATCTGGAAACTGTGCCGCCGCCGGGGGTGGCAAAGCTGCAGGGGGCGGACGCCAGCCACGCCTGGGTGTCGGTGTTCTGCCCCGGCCTTGGCTGGGTCGACATTGATCCAACCAACGATCTGTTCCCGCGCGACCGGCACATCGTGCTGGCCTGGGGGCGGGATTTCGCTGACGTCAGTCCGCTCAAAGGCGTGATGCACGGGGGAGGTGCGCAAGTCGTTGAAGTCGGGGTCGACGTTGTGTCGGTCAGCGAGGCATAACTGAGGGACGTCCTGAGGGGGGCAAAATGAGTGCATTGGCCGGCTACGATCCCGGAGCATTATGGTGTGAATTGCTGGGTGGGGCCGAGCGCCGTCAGCACACGGACGTCGCTCGCCACCTCGATGCCTTCTCGCTCGATGAGTTGCGCAACCGCGCCGTCGCAGCAGAACGTGAACTCTACAACCTTGGAATTACATTCACAGTCTATTCGGAAAAGGATGCGATTGATCGCATTCTGCCGTTTGACTTGATCCCCCGGGTTTTGACTGCGGATGAGTGGACCCACCTGGAACGCGGCGTCATCCAACGCGTGACGGCCTTGAATGCCTTCATCCACGATATCTACCACGACCGCAAAATCTTGAAGGACGGCGTGGTGCCGGCCGACCTGGTGCTCGGCAACGCCAACTATCGCCCCGAAATGGTCGGCGTGAATGTTGCCCACAACACTTATGTCCATGTCTGCGGCATTGATCTGGTGCGCGATGAAAGCGGCCAGTTTTTGGTGCTGGAAGACAATGCCCGCACGCCGTCTGGCGTGTCCTACGTCATTGAAAACCGCCACATGATGCAGCGGGCGTTTCCCGAACTGTTCAAGGGCACCGGCGTGCGCCCGGTCGACAGCTACGGGCCGAAGCTGTTGGCGGCGATGCTGGACATCGCCCCTTCCCACGTAGCGGACCCACGCATCGTGTTGCTGTCACCCGGCGTGTTCAACAGTGCTTACTTCGAACACATCTTCTTGGCGCGCGAGATGGGCGTGCCGCTGGTCGAAGGCCGCGATCTCGTGATCTTGAATGATCACGTGTTCATGAAAACGACCGCGGGCCTTGCGCCGGTGCACGCGATCTATCGGCGGATCGACGACAATTTCCTCGATCCGAAGGCGTTCCTACCAACCTCCATGCTGGGGGTGCCCGGCCTATTCGAAGCCTACAAGAAGGGCAACGTCGCACTCGCCAACGCGGTTGGCACGGGTGCAGCCGATGACAAGGCGGTCTACGCCTACCTGCCACGGATCATTAAGTATTATCTCGACGAGGATGCGATCCTGCCCAACGTCGAAACCCACATCTGCCGGGAAGCCGATGGCTTGGCCTACACGCTTGCCAACCTTGATCAGTTGGTGGTGAAGCCCGTGGGCGAAAGCGGCGGCTACGGTATCGTGATCGGCCCGAAGGCGAGCCGCGCGGAACTCGACCAGATGCGCGCCAAGCTGATTGCTGACCCCGCCAATTTCATCAGCCAGCCGGTGGTTGGCCTGTCGGTCAGCCCAACCTTGACCGACGATGGCATCCGCCCGCGCCATGTGGACTTGCGCCCGTTCGCGATCACCGGGCGCGACACCTGGGTGCTGCCCGGCGGCTTGACTCGCGTTGCCTTGAAGAAGGGCTCGCTGGTCGTCAATTCCTCCCAAGGCGGGGGATCCAAGGACACTTGGGTGTTGGAGGCTTAAGATGGCGTCGATGATCCTGCTCGCCCGCTATGCCGAGTGCATCTTCTGGCTCGCCCGCTATGTCGAGCGGGCGGAGAATTTGGCCCGCATCCTTGATGTCCAGGAAACCTTCAGCCGCGACACCCGTGGCCAGCAGAACTGGCGCTCGGTCATCCAGATCAACAGCGACGAGGCGCGCTTTGAAGACCGCTTCGGCAAGGAATTCACGCCGGAAACCGTGATCCAGTTCTACGTCACCGATCCGACCAACCCAACCTCGATCCAATCCTCGATCCGTGCCGCGCGCGAAAACGCCCGCACGCTGCGCCCGCTGATCTCGACGGAGATGTGGAGCCAGCTCAACATCTTCTACAATCGCCTGCGCGAATTGCCGCCCAGTGCCGCGAGCCCGCACCGCCTGTCCAGCTTGTGCGCGTGGATCAAAGAAGCCTGCCAGGCCCACACCGGCATCACGGAGGGCACCTTCTACCGCGACCAGGGTTGGTACTTCTATCAACTCGGACGGCTGATCGAACGGGCGGACCAGACCACCCGCATCGTCGACATCAAGTACCACCACCTGCTGCCCTCAGTCGCTGATATCGGCACGCCGGCGGATGTGGCGCAGTGGAACGCGCTGCTGCGCTCGGCTGCTGGCTATCACGCGTACCGGCGCAAGCACCCCTCTGGTATGCGCCCAGAATTGGTCGCTGGCTTCTTGCTGCTGGATGATTTCTTCCCGCGCTCGGTCCGGTCCTGCGTGCAGGAAGCCGACCGGTTGCTGACCGAATTGCGCAGCCGCTTTGCCGTGCGCGGCGGCTCGGCCGCACTGGAGACGTTGGACGAACTGCGCGCCTTGCTCGGTGGCAAGACGATCCGCGATGTCATGCGATCCGGCCTGCACGAGTTCAACGACATGATCCAGCTGCAGCTGGGTGGTGTTGGCAGCGATCTCGCCCACGACTTCTTCGGCGGCGCGCTACAGGATCTGGCCGGGGCGGCGTGAGCAAGGATGTCGAGGCCGGCTGGGCAGCCCTCGAGGCCGGCCAGCCGGCAGTTGCGATCAAGCGCTTGCGCAAAGCCGTCGCAGCGAACCCGCGCGATGTGTCGGCACTCGCAGGCCTCGGCCAGGCGGCTTTGGCGACTGGCGACACCAAAACCGCAATCGCAAGCCTGGCCAGCGCCATCACCCTTGAGCCGCGGGTAGCAGATCTGCACTTCGGCTTAGGCGTCGCCCACACCCAAGCGCGCTCGGTCGAGGCGGCGGAGGCGGCCTACCGCGCAGCGCTGGCGTGTGACCCTCGCCACACGGCCACCCTCACCAACATCGGCGTGTTGCTGGCCGATCAGGACCGCGCGGCAGAGGCTGTCGAGCTCTTGGCACTGGCGCTGCGGCTCAGACCTGCAGAAGCCGAAATCGCCTTCAACCTCGGCCGCGCCCAGCGCCTGGCTGGGGATGCGGACGCAGCGGTGGTCAGCCTGGAGCGCGCGGTTGCCCGCAAACCCGACTTCCCGCTGGCCTGGTCGCAGCTGGCCCAAGCGCGCGTCGCGGCCAACCTGCCCGCACTCGACGCGGCCGAACGCAGTGGGGACCCCGTCGTCGTCGGCCTCGCCAAGCGCATGGCGGGCGACCTGGCGGGTGCTGAAGCAGCCTTCCGCACCGCCCCCGCTGATGACATCGACGCTGCCATCGGCTTTGCCCAGTGCCGACTGACCCAGCGCGATCTTGCCGGTGCTGCGGCAGCCTACGCCAAGCGCTGGCAGCGTGCGGACTACCAGCGCCTGCGCCAGCGCTACCCCGCGCCCAACTGGTCGGGCGAGACGCTCAGCGGCACCTTGCTGGTGTTCGCCGAACAGGGTTTTGGCGATCTGATCCAGATGGTGCGCCTGCTGGCCGATGCCCGCCAGCTGGTCGACCAGTTGGTGCTGGCAGTCCCCGCGCGCATGGTCGCCCTGCTGACCGGCATCGCCGGTGCTGATGCCGTGGTGGCGGAGGCGGCAGCACCGCCCGCCGAGGCGGCGTGCGGCCTGATGGATCTCCCGTTCCTGTTGCAGATCGACCTCACCACGCTCACCCCGCCCAGTCCCTACCTCGCAGCCGACCCCACCCGTGTTGACGCCTGGCGCCAACGCCTCGGCCCCGGTCGCCTGATTGGGGTGGCGGGGGCGACGGCGCTGAAAAAGGGCAAGGACGTGCCGATGGCCGACCTTGCCGCCCTCAGCCACCACGGCCGCGTGATCGCGCTCAGCCCCGAGCCGTTTGCGGCCGATCTGCCGATCGAGCGCTACGATCTGGACCAGGACGGTGCCTTCCTCGACACCGCAGCGATCGCAACCCTGTGCACCGCTGTGGTCGCGGCCGACAGTTCGGTTGCCCACCTCGCCGGCGCGCTTGGGGTGCCAACCGCGCTGCTGTTGCAGCCCATACCGGAATGGCGCTGGTTCGGCGCGACGAATGCCACCACGCCATGGTATGCCCGCCACCAGCTGGTTCGCCGCACGGCGGATGAAGGCTGGCCCGCCGCCGTCGCCCGGGTCGGCCCCTGGATCGAGGGCCTGAGATGACCATTCGCATTCCCGTCGCCTGGGGCGAGCTGCACGACAAGATTACCATCCTTGAGATCAAGGCGGTCGAACTCGACCGACCAGAGGCGCTCGCCAACGTGCGCCGCGAATTGGCGGATCTGGTCGCCGAACGCAATCGCTTCGCCACCCCCGACGGCTTGGCGCCGCTGGTGGCGGAATTGGCCCGGGTCAACCGCACGCTCTGGACCGTCGAAGACGACATCCGGGACTGCGAACGCCGGCAGGATTTTGGTCCGGTGTTCGTAGCACTCGCTCGTTCCGTCTACCGCACCAATGATAAGCGTGCCGCCCTCAAGCGCGAGATCACCGCCCTCTATGGCGAGGGCTTGCGGGAAGAGAAAAGCTACGCCGCCTACTGATCCCCTATGCCACACCCGCGCTGGGGGCTATGCTGCGCCGCACTGGAGGGCGGGCATGAGCTGGGGCATTGCCATCGCGGTTGCGGTCTTAGCGGTGCTGGCTTGGCGCTTCGGCTCGAAGCTCACAGGCGTGCGGCACACCCTGCGGGCAACCGGCCTTGGCCTTACCGCAGAGACCGCTGATGCGGCCGATCTGGAACGGCAATTCACTGAGCATTGCCGGCCCTTGATCACCGGGTCGCTGATCGAAGAAAGCCGTGCCCGGGCAAGCCTGCTGCGCGCGATCGAGGATGTTGAGCGCGAACACGGCCTGATCAACGATCTCGACCCGGACGCCTTCGGGCAGCTCGCGCTCAAACTCAAAGCCCAAGCTGTGCGCGACGAGACCAACCATCCGGCCGCGATGGCGGGGATTGTCTGCCTCGCCCTCTGGTTCGAAACCGCCACCCGGCCCGACTGCCGGGCGCTGACCAACCGCATCGCGGCCGTCATCGCGGAGGCGCGCGGGGTGGAGGCACCCGCAGCCGACCCGGCTGCGCTTGCCCCGCTGGTGCAGCTGCCGCGCGCCGAACTCGCCGCCCTGCCGCACGACCTGACCCTCGAGGTGGTGCCAGCGCTGGCTGGCTTTGCGCTCACCGCCGCACGGGCGAGTGGGGTGGAAGATCCAGAGTCCCTTGCCTGGGCTGCGTTCAGCGAGGTGGCGCCGGCCCATGTCGCCCCGCTGTTGCGCCAAGCGGGCTATCCGCCAGCCCTGGCGCTCTACCGCGAGGCGATGGCGCGCGGGGCGGCCTGGCTTGACGATCCGGCGGCATTGACGCTGGTGGCGGATCTGGGCGCTCCACTCGCTACCGCACTCGCGGAAGCACCACCACTCGCCACTGGCGGGTTGGGGGCGATGCTGGCAGAGTTCCATCTTGCAACTGCAGCGGTGTCGTCATGATCGATCGTCGCACGCTTCTCGCGGGTTCCTTGCTGGCACTCAGCACGCCTGCGGCGGCCCAAAGGGTCATCGCGGTGGATCTGGAACTGGTGCTGGCGGTCGACGTCTCCGGTTCGGTCGACGACGACGAGTACGCACTGCAGCGCCAAGGCTATGTCGACGCCTTCCGCTCGCCCCGCCTGCACCGCGCCTTCTTCGGCGGACCGATCGGGCGGGTTGCCGTCACCATGCTGCACTGGGCGGGCTTTGGCACCCACAGCATTGCGGTGCCCTGGACGATGATCGATACCGCCGCTCGGGCAGACGCCTTCGCCAGCGCTGTCGACCGCGCCCCGCGCTTTCGCTGGCGCGGCACCAGCCTGTCCGGCGCGATTGCGGCGAGCCACGCGCTGTTCGGCGACGGCTATGAAGGCAGCCGCTTGGTGATCGACGTCTCCGGCGACGGCGTCAACAACAGCGGCCCCGGGCCAGAGGCGATGCGCGATGCCGCGGTTGCCGCCGGGATTGTGATCAACGGCCTGCCGATCCTGACCGACATCCCCTGGCTCGATGAAGTCTACCGCACCTCCGTGATCGGCGGCCCCGGCGCCTTCGTCGAACGCGCGGTGACGTTCGAGGCGTTCGGGGCCGCCGTGCTCAAGAAACTGCTGACCGAGGTGTCAGGGGTGGAACCGGGATCGGTTCAGGTTTGAGCCACGAGCACAGCCGCCTGGTCGGCTGTGCGCGCGATGGCATCGAGGACTTGGACGATCTCGGGGTCGATGGCGTCGATCGGCATGACATGAACCAACTCATGGTAACGACTCTTTCGAATACCAACACTTCGATTGAGTTTTTCAAAGTAGTTTTCAAAAACAGGGCGAAGAACCTCATCAGACGTTTTGATGTCCTTTGCCCAGGGATCTTTGCGATTAAACTTAAAAAAGCTTTCGAGGTCAGCAAGTGTCGCATCCATCGCTGCGACACGCCGCTCTCGTTCCCCGATGTCAATGAGCGGCAATCCTGTTTCGACTTCGGTTGCAGCCCAAGCCCGGAGGACTGCAGGCGACGCCACGTATCCTTCAATTTCACGACGCTGCCAGCTGTGTATCTTGCCCACCATCGGCTCGGGTAGTTTTCGATCGGTTGGTCGATCGACAACGCCGGCAATCAGTATTTCAGGATATGCTGCGCGGAGTGCTTGGAAATGCTTGTGCATTTTCTCATAGTCATTGCCAACATACTGGAAGAATGGCCTTCGCAACGCTTCGATAGCCGGATGGCCAAGGCGATGTGCGAACGCCTGTAGGAAGGCGAGATCAGTCGAGCCCTCAAGGTAAAGCACCCAACCAGTGATGCGAGCTTGATACAAGTGGTCAATCGGATACGTTCCCAGCCAAAGTTTAAGTTGAAAGCCCCGACCATCTAACCGTCTTGGCTGATTTAAAAACGCAATGACGACATCACTTTGCGCAGCCTCACTAAGCACTACCTCGGAGTGACTAGCAGCGATTATCTGACAGCGCTGGATCTGAGCGATTTCTTTAATGAATTGATAGATTTCCCTCTGCCGTAGAATCTCCAAGTGCGCATCCGGCTCATCAAACAGGAGAATTGTGCCAGGATGCGTGTAGAGCCAAGCGAGCAGCAACAAGGTTTGCTGCAAGCCGCGACCGGCCGATGTAATGTCAAGCTCCGTATCGCGTTCATCTAGATATCGCATTACAATCTCGCCGCGGCCAACAACATGTTCCGGAGGAATTAGGCTAACACTGAACAAAGTTTTTATGTTATTGCAAAGTGAGAGCCAACCTTCCTCGTTTGCGCTCAAACGATGACACAGATTTCGCAGAATTTGCGCAGTCTGTCCTTCCCCCACCAAAACACTAATTCGCCCAGATTCTACTCTTGGCTCCACTGATGCCAATCCAGACATCGGCGGCAAAATAGTTGCAAATAAATCTACAACATCCGAGGGTATTGACATACGCGCCGGTGGATTTGTGCTGTCAATTCTCAGTGGTCGGCAATAGATACCTTCAGAGTTTGGATAGTCAAACTCCAAACCACAGACCCAAGGTCGGCCATCTGTTAAACCATGCGCAATGATTTCTATGCGCACATTCCCTGTTTTCCCGCCACTTCCACGCACTCGGCGACTGCTCCAAAGCAAATCCGCTTCAGGTACTGGTACAGCGATCAGGTCACGCCGGTTGATCAATACACCTGATCGTTCAGCCCCCCCGACATCCACGCCACGCTTCGCAATCCAATGCTTTAGTCCTGTGTGCCAAAGCATAATTGCCTGCAACGCCGTCGTTTTCCCCGCGTTGTTCGGGCCGCACAGCACTGTCACAGGGCCGAGTTCAAACTCTGTATCCTCGAGCCGCTTGAAGTTGCGCACTCGCAGGCGCGTGAGCTGGATCGTCTTGGGTGGATATGGAGGGGTCTCATTCATGCCCCCATTTAAGCCCGAACGCCGCACCCGGCGCCAGATCCCGCGTTTTGCTTGCTGCGGCACGGGGGGGTCGGTAGGGTCAACAGTCCCAGCCGCCGATCCAGGTCTGATCCCATGTCGCTTGCCAAT
>JAAFHH010000107.1 GCA_013297545.1 Alphaproteobacteria bacterium | reverse complement strand
CTGCTGCCGGCGATCGATTGGCACGCGGTGCGGGCAAGTCCCGCCCAGTTCGTCGGCTACAGTGACTTCACCGCCTTCCTGATGGCGAACCTCGCGGCTGGTGGTCACAATGGTTGGTCTGGGCCGACCCTGGCGCGCGATCTCGGCCTGGAGACGCCGGATGCCGACACGGTTGAGTGGTTCTGGCAGGCGATCAGCGGTGCGGCCGTCGAGATCCCGTTCACAGCCGACCGCCCGCAGCAGCTGCGGGTGAGCGGCCCACTCTGGGGCGGCAATCTGTGCCTGCTGACCTCGCTCGTTGGCACGCCGTTCTTGCCGCGCATCGAAGGTGGCGTGCTGGTACTCGAGGACGTCGATGAAGCACCCTACCGGATCGAGCGCATGCTGCTGCAGCTGCTGCACGCCGGTGTGCTGAGCCGCCAGCAGGCGATCGTGCTGGGTGATTTCACCAACGCCGAGCCCGGCCCCAACGACTATGGCTATGATTTCGCGACCGCTCTCGCACACATCCGCGAATTCGTGCCGGTGCCGGTGGTCGTGGGCTTTCCCTTCGGCCACACGCGCCGCAAGGCGACCTTGCCGATGGGGGCGATCGCCACCGTGAGTGTTGACGGGACCAGCGCCAGCCTTAGCTGGGATGCTGCCGGGAGCTGAGCCGATGTCCAAGTACGCCCCCATTGCCTATGTCAGCAAGCTCGACAGCGCGGCCGAATGGGTCGAGCGCTTGAGTGCGGCGATGCCAGACGAGGTGATCCTCGACCACCGCGCGATCACCGATCCCGGCGCGGTAGATCTCGCCCTGGTCGCCGCTGTGCCGTCCGGCGCACTCGCCCGGTTCCCGAACCTGAAGCGGGTGGCGAGCCTGTGGGCAGGGGTCGACAGCATGCTGACCGACCCGACCTTTCCGCGTCATGTGGTGCTCAGCCGGCTGATCTGCCCGGTGATGACGACCTGGATGGTCGAAATCGCGGTTGCCCACACGCTTGCGTTCCACCGCGGCCTGCCGCACTACCGCCGCCTGCAGGCGGAGCGACGCTGGCACCAAGCCCTGCCCAAGCGCGCCGAGCAGTGCCGGGTTGGCCTGCTCGGCCTCGGCACCATGGGGGAGCGCGTGGCAGCGGGTCTGAACCATTTCGGCTTCGATGTCGCGGGCTGGAGCCGGCGGCCGAAGCAGATCGCGGGGGTCACGACGTTTGCCGGCGCCGACGGCTTGCGCGCGATCGCCGCTCGGTCCGACGTGGTGATCAACCTGCTGCCGCTGACCGCGGACACGCGCGGCATTCTTTCAGCCGATCTGTTCCAGCGCATGCCGGACGGCAGTGCGATCATCAACCTCGCCCGCGGCGGTCATTTGGTCGAAGCGGATCTGATCGCCGCCCTCGACCACGGCCGGCTCAGCTGGGCGGCGCTGGACGTGTTCGAGGTCGAGCCCCTGCCAGCCGACAATCCGCTGTGGGCGCACCCGAAGATTGATGTCACTCCGCATGTCGCAGCCCTCAGCGATCCAATCAGCACAGTCGCGCTGATCACCGAGGAAGTGCGCCGCTACCGGGCTGGTGAGCCGCCAACGAATACCGTGGATATGGGGGCCGGCTATTAATTCAGCCGGTAGGCCCCCACCAACAACAACCCCACACTGCCGCGCTCGTTGGCGAGTGGGAGGGTCAAGCGTTCCCAGGTCTGCATCGTGTCTTGGAACCAGGCGGTGTAGATCCGCCAATTGGGTTTCTGGTTGTTGACGACGGCGCGGTACTCGGCGCGCAGCACGGCGGCTTGTTCGGGCGGCAGCGAGCCGACATCAGCACCCGTCATGTCGACGCCGAACGCCTGTTTCAGGCCGATGCCATAGAAGCCGTAGCTGAAATTCTTGCGTTCCTGCACCTTCAAGATGATCAGGTTCTCCGCCCACGGCACGATCGCCGCCGAGTTCAGCTGACGCTGGCGCGGCATCGGCTGGCCTTTGCGTTCAATGTCCCAGTAATCGAACAGGGTCTGAACGCTTGGGTGGCGCAGGTTGTGGCGGAAGAAGTTGGACATGGGCGTGCTCGTGCGGCGCTGAAACCAGCGACGAGTCTACCCAGCCCTGGCACCCTAGGCCAAGATCTCTGCCAACGCCTCCACCTGTAGCCGCTCGGCTTCGGAGGTTGGACCATCGGCTGCGGCCATACGCTGGGCCACTGCTAGCACCGCGGAGCATGCCGATGGATTGCCGCGCACTTGGGCGACCAGGTCGAGTGCCTCGCCGCGCCCCCACGGATTGGCGCGAATCGTGTCCGCGTGGCGCTGAAACGCGGCGGCGATTTCGACCCCGTCGAACGCGGTTAACCCGGCGCAGTTGCGCGTCGCTTCGGTGACACAGCCTTTTTCCGCGCGGCACACTTGGTTGTCGGCGAGTGCTACCAGCGCTGCTGCTGCCGTCACCGCATCGAGCACGGTGCGGTCGCGAAAGCGCAATCCTGATAACCCAGCGTTTAGCCGCTGCGGTTCAGGCCATGCGTCCGAGTCGTCCCGATCCATGTTGGTCCCCTCATCCCGACTCCTCGGGCGGTGTCGTCCACCTCTGTGTCGGATTGATGACACTTTGAAGACACGAAGCGTGCCGCTGTCTTGGTCCGCCAGCAAGCGAATTCTCGAAGTGGTGACGAATGTCTTGCGATCAATGCCGCAGACGCTTGCCGATAGGGTCGGTCCTGCGCATCCTGCCGGTGCAACGCGATAGGGGCCGTTATGCCAACGATTCATGAACTCGTCGAAGACGCACTGAGCCTTCAGAAAGCTGGTAACTACGCTGCGGCTCTGGCGGCGTTCAGGACCATTCTCGCCCGCGATCCAGAGCAGCGCCCAGCCCAATTCGGCCAAGCGTTCTGCTTGCAAGCACTCGGCCGGATCGACGATGCGCAGGAGGAGTATCGCAAGATCATCAACCTCGACCCGTTCTTGACCGAGGCCTACATCAATCTGAGCGGTCTGTTGGAGGACGACGGCAATCTTACGGAATCGATTGCCGTGTTGCAGCAGTGCCTGAAGGCACGACCGAACAACCCTCTGATTTGGCATCGGTTGGGCGGATCGTTTCAGCGGATCGGCGACCGCTCGAATGCAGAAGGGTGCTACCGCAGGGCCTGGGAACAGAACCCGCAGCTGCCGATTTTGGGCGTCTCGCTGGCGAATGTGCTGTTCGATCGCGGTGATGTCCCGGGCGCTGAGTCGCTGATGCAAGACGTCATTCGCCGCCACCCGACAGCGGTCGAGCCGCTGGTGGCACTGGGTGTCGCAGCCCAGAACCGCGGGGAGATCCAGAAGGCGGCGACCTGGTATGAGCGCGCCATCGCCGTGGACCCGAAGCAGGTTGAGGCGCGCCTCAATCTCGCCTCGCTGGTCGAAGCGAACGGCCAGATCCAGGCGGCGCAGCGGTTGCGTCTCGATGCGTTTCGGCACAAGCGCTTGTTTGTCGAGCCGGTCCACAAGAAGGACTTGCCGCGCGTGCTTGTACTAGAGGCGCCAGAGGGTGGCTTTGCCTCCGCACAGCTGTTCGCGCCCACCCACTTTGCGGTGACGCGCCTCGTGTTGATCGAGGGTGAAGAAGCACTGCCCCCAGCCTTGCCGCCGAACGACATCCTCGTCGTTGCGCTGCCCTACGCCAATCATCCGCTGCTGGGGTTGGCCCAGCAGGTGGTCGCGCGCCTAGGGCTGCCGACGATCACGCCGCCCGATCCGGCCAAGCAGCTGACGCGCGAGCAGATCCGCGCGCGCAGCGCTGGTATTGATCGGCTGCGGACCCTCATCGTCACCCGGGTGGCGGCACACGATGTCGCGAATGGTCCGTTTCCGCTGTGGGTGCGCCCGGTTGGCCTAACCTCCGTCCGCCAATGGGTGATGGTGCCGAACGCGGAAGTTGCCAATCAAATACAGATCCAGCTGCAGTTGGCGGAGTACGACACCACGCCAGCACCCGCACTCGCCAGTCCCGACGGGGTACTGCGCATCTACCGCTTGGCACTGATCGGTGGCGAGCTCCGGCCCTATCGCCTGCTGGCCTCGCGCGCGCACTTGGTCGACCCCTCTGGGCAGGCGTTGATCGCTGATGAACGTTTGCGTGCCGAAGAACAGCGCTTCCTCAGTAAGCCGGCCGAGGCGCCAACGGGGGTGGCGTCCGATGCGCTCTATCAGTTTGTGGCGAAACTTGGTGTTGATGTTGCGATGCTGGATATTGCCATGGATGGGCCCGAGGCGGTGGTGGTGGATGTCCATACCGCGCCACCTCTGGATGGGCCGTGGTCGGGTCCCTTGGCGCACCGGGCCGAAGCCGATGCTGGGCTGACCGCCGCGATGGTGCGTCTGGTGAACATCAAGCGGGGCGGCGCATGACCGGCCTGGTGGACTTTTGGCGCCTGATACCGCCCAACCGCCCGAGCCGGTGGTTGATCGCCCCGCCCGGGGTGACGACTGCATCGCCGGACGCACCTGCTCCGCGGTTTGCGATCAGCGCTGACGCACTCGCCGATCGCTTGGCGATGGTGCTCTCCGCCTTGCCGCGCACCACGCCGGTGGCGCGCGAAGGGCGACGGCTTGCGTTCATCCAGCGCAGCCGGGTGTTCCAGTTCGTCGATGATATCGCCGCCGAAGCGTTCGACCTTGGGGACGGTGCGTCATCACCCGCGCTCTATTCGGTCTCCCGCGTCGGTTATTCCGATTTCGGCGTCAATCGGGCGCGTTTGGAGTCGGTGCTCGCCGGATTGGCGCTCTGAGCCGGAAAGCGCAGCTGGAAGATCGCCCCGCCGCCGGCGCGGTCGTTGACGGTGACCGATCCGCGGTGTCGGCGCATGATTTCAAGCGCAATGCCAAGCCCAAGCCCGGCACCACCATGGGGTAGCTCACCTGGCCGTTCCGAGCGGCTGCGCCGAAAGCGCGCAAAGATCGCAGCTTTCTCACTGTCCGCCACCCCCGGTCCGCGGTCGAGCACGCGCACCGCTTGGGGCAGGACATCGATCTCAACGACCGATCCCGCGGGCGACCAGTTGATCGCGTTTTCGATCAAATTGCTCAGCGCTTCGGCCAGCGCCGCACCATCCCCCGCGACCACCGGGTCGCCGGGGTGCGGTAGAAACGCCAGTTCCCGATGCTGTTTCAACGCCAGCGGTGCGAGCCGCCCGACCACGTCGGCTGCGAAGGCGTTGAGGGCCAACGGCCGTTCGACGTCGAGGGTGCTGTCCTCTAGGCGGGCGACGGCCAGCAATTGGCCGACCAGGCGGCTCATGCGCCGGACATCGGCCTTCAGCTGCGGCTGGCCTTCGAACGGCGGCAGATTGTCGAGCCGGGCTGCGATCACCGCGAGCGGGGTGCGCAGCTGGTGGGCGGCATCGGCTGTGAACCGGCGTTGAAAGGCAAACCCATCTTCCAAGCGATCGAGCGCGCCGTTGACCGCCACGACCAACGGCACGACTTCCGCGGGCACGCCGGTGATCGGCAAGCGCAGATCGGCGCGCAGCGGCCCGATCGCGGACGCGCGCCGCGCGACCTCGCCAAGCGGTTTCAAGGCCTGCCGGATTGAGCTGACACCGATCAAGCCGGCGAGCGCCAAGATCGGCAGCAGGATGATCGCAAGCTCCGTCAGCTTGTCGTCGACGACCTGGTCGAGCAGCAGGCGCTCTGCCGGGCGGCTCTGGGCGGCGGTCACCAGCACGACGTCCCCGCCGGAGCGCATGCGCCGGGTCAACGCCGTCTGCGGCTGCCCGGTCACACTGCCGTCGACATCGCGCATCGTGATGTCGACGCGCTGTTGGCTCAGCAAAGGGGCGAGGGACTGGGCCGCACTGTCGGGGATCGAGACCAGCACGCGCCCGTTCGCATCGGTCATGACCAGCTGGAGCGAGCCGCGCCGATAGGCTGGCAGCAGCTGATCCGGCAGGGCTGCCATGCCATCGCGGCGCAGCACCTCAAGCAGCGGACGCACGTCTTCGATCTGATCGACCAACGAGGCGTGGCCGTAGGCATCGGAGGTGGAGCGCAATTGCCAGACCAGCACCAGACTTGCGATCGCCATGAACCCGAGAGTGACGGCGAGCAGCTGCGCTGCCAGACGCGATTCGAGCGATCCGAACACCTGCGGACGCTTGGCGCGGAGCTCAGGAGAGGAAATAGCCGACCCCTCGCACGGTGCGCACGCCCACGGTCGAGCCACTGTCCTCGAGCCGGCGGCGCAAGCGGTGGACCGCCACTTCGATGCTGTTGCCCGAGACCTCGTCATTCTGGCTGTAGAGCGATTCCTCGATCGCGGCCTTCGCGACCACGCGGCCCTCCCGGCGCATCAACAGCTCGAGCAGGCCGAGTTCGCGCCGGGTCATCTGCACTGGGCGCCCCTCCACGCTGACCGAACGGTCGAGCGTGTCGAGTGCGATGTTGCCGGAACGCAAGACGGCGCCTAAGCCATCGCGCGGCCGGCGCAGCACGGCGTGCACGCGCGCGATCAGCTCGCCCATATCAAACGGCTTCAGCAGATAGTCGTCGGCGCCGGCGTTCAGCCCGGCGATGCGATCGGCGACGGCGTCGCGCGCGGTCAAGATGATCACCGGTGTCCGGTCGCCGGTATCCCGGCGCTGCTTGATCAGATCGAGCCCGTCGCCGTCAGGCAGGCCGCGGTCAATCACTGCGGCGTCGTAGCGCACGGCGGCCCAGGCGGCGTCGGCGCTGCTGCAATCCTCCACGAGATCGACCGCAACACCAGCCCGTTGCAGGGCGGACGCGATGATCGCCGCCAGCTCGACCTCGTCTTCAACCAGTAACACCCGCATGGCCCCACCACCTTCAGTTCCACACTGGTCGCCGTCCGTCGTGCTGCCTACACTGCGGGCGACCCAATTCACCGATGGACGTGACTACGATGCCCGCTGCACCGCCCCCGCGCCCCGTCGTTTTGACCATACTCGATGGCTGGGGGCTAGCACCACCAGGGCCGACCAACGCGATTGCGGCGGCGAACACCCCGGTGTTTGACCGGCTGATGGCCGCGGCCACCGGTGCTCAGCTGCAGGCGTCCGAACACCATGTCGGCTTGCCAGCGGGCCAGATGGGCAATTCGGAAGTTGGCCATACCAACCTCGGTGCTGGCCGGGTGGTGATGCAGGACTTGCCGCGCCTCGATCAGGCCGTCAGCGATGGGACTTTGATCGACCGACCGGCGTTCGATCGGCTGCGCGCCGCCCTCCAAACGACCGGCGGGGCGTGTCATCTGCTTGGCCTCGTCTCGCCCGGCGGGGTGCACAGCCACCAGAGCCACATAGTGGCGCTAGCCAAATCCCTCGCCGCGGCGGGGGTGCGTGTCGTGCTGCACGCGTTCACCGATGGGCGTGACACCCCACCCCAGAGTGCGGCCGGCTACCTCGCTGCGGTTGCGGCGGCACTCGGCGGTGTGCCCGGTGTGACGATCGGCACCGTGATCGGCCGGTTCTACGCCCTCGACCGTGACCAACGCTGGGACCGGGTGGAGGCCGCCTGGCAGGCGCTGGTGCTGGCCAAAGGCGAGGGGGCATCCGATGCCGCGGCCGCGATCCAAGCCGGCTACGGGCGTGGGGAGACGGACGAATTCATCCGCCCGACCGTCCTCAACGGCTATCCCGGCATACGAGACGGCGACGGCATCGTGTTCGCGAACTTCCGGGCCGACCGTGCGCGTGAGATCTTGCATGCGCTGTTAGATCCAGCCTTCACCGGCTTCAGCCGGCCAGTGCTGCCGCAGATCGCGCACGCGGTTGGCATGGTCGAATACTCAACCGCGCTGAACGCCTTCGTCGACACCGCCTTTCCGCCGGAGCGGCTGGAGGTCACGCTCGGTCAAGTGGTGGCGGCCGCCGGTAAGCGTCAGCTGCGCATCGCCGAGACCGAGAAGTATGCCCACGTCACCTTCTTCTTCAACGGCGGCGAAGAAACCGTGTTCGACGGCGAAGACCGCATCCTGGTGCCGTCGCCCAAGGTCGCGACATACGATCTGGCACCCGAGATGTCCGCGGTTGAGGTGACCGACAAGGTGGTGGCGGCGATCGGCTCTGGTACCTTCGACCTCGTGGTGCTGAATTTTGCCAACACCGATCAGGTTGGTCACTCCGGGGTGTTTGAGGCTGCCGTGGTCGCGGTCGAATGCGTTGATCGCTGCCTCGGCCGGGTGGTCGCGGCCGTTGAGGCGGCGGGTGGCGTGATCGTGGTGACGGCGGATCACGGCAACGCCGAACAGATGTGGGATCCCGAGACATCAGGCCCGCACACCGCCCACACGCTGAACCCGGTGCCGATCCTGCTGGCCGGTCACACGGGCGACCGCCGGTTGGTCGATGGTCGGCTGGCCGACGTGGCGCCGACCCTCCTCGAGCTGATGGGCCTTGGCGTGCCGCCCGCCATGACGGGGCGGTCGCTGCTTCGGGCGCTGTGAGGCTCTGTCCTGCGACACCACATGGCTCCTCCCCCCGCAAGCGGGGGGAGGGTGGGAGGG
>JAAFHH010000106.1 GCA_013297545.1 Alphaproteobacteria bacterium | reverse complement strand
GCTGGACGGAAGCGCTTCACCCCCAAGCCATGCGATTTGATGCACCGCACCATGCGTTTTCGCTGGACAGGTGTCACAAGATCGTCAAGAAGTTGGGCGTCGGCCATGGGGAGGCGGGCACGGACGGCGGGGTAATGGGGGTTGTGTGCAGGCGGAAGCGCCGCCGATCCTCAAAGCCCCGCCGTCTTGCATTTTGGGCTGCGGCCTAGCTCTTGCCCTCGCGCCTGAGCGCCCATTTCACTTGCATGCCCTCGGCCGTAATCGGGCCGCTCAGCACGATCTGCTGGCTGCGCTTCATCTCGCCGCGCTTGCCGAGGTAGATCGAATCCGCCAGTGCGACCACGCCGCCGCTCGCCCGAAAGCGCCAGGGCATGCCCGAACTCAGGCGGATCAGCACGGCACTGCCATCCTGCACCACCATGGCGTTGGTGCGCGGGTGCAGGTGGAAGCGCGCGGTGAAGCGCTGGCCGCTGACGCTGCGCCCACCCCCTGGCGGTGGGGAGAGGGTGTCTTCGCCGCGGATGTCGTCGCCGCCAGCCGCGACAAACAGCCGGCGATGGTGCACCAGGCCGAAGCGGTCGAGGTAGCCATCGTGGCTGAGTTCCAGCCAGTGGTTGCCGTCGCTATCCTGCGGGATCGCGGTGACGTGGCCCGGCCGCTCGGCGATCGTGCCCGGCAGCACCGAACAAGGGCCGAGGATTTCGGACGAGTTGGTGTCGTCGATCGCAACCGTCGAATGCGCCGCCGTCGCGCGCTGAACGCGGCGCCATTCCGACCGGTCGCCGGCATGCGCACCACAGTTGACGATCAAGCGCTCGCGTCCGATCGATACTTCAAAGGACAAGGTGCCGGCGTGCGCATGCCCGTCGAGCTCACCAGGGCTGCCGGCATCCGCCAGCACGATCGTCTTGCCGACCGCGATGCGGTGGAAACCGGAATGCGGGGCAGCGGCCGGCAGTGCACTGGTGCCATCGGCACGCGTCAGCACCTGGTCGACGACGGCAGCATCGTCTTCGTTGGTGTCGTTGAACAGGCCAAGCCCGCCATCGCCGTGGCGCAGATAGCGCAGCCACGGCGCCATCCGGTCGATCGCCACCATCACCTCCGCCGGCACGGCAACGCGTGCTTGGTGCAGGCCGTCGCGGATCGCGATCACATCGCGTAGCACCGCGAGCTGAACCGCGGGGGAGCGTTCGATCTGGCCACCATCGGGGTGGACCTGGCGCTTCAGTTCCGCCACCAACAGCTGATGCACGCGCTGCTGCTGGCGTTCGGAGTGGTTGAGCGCCACTCCGCCCAGCACCAAGCCCTTGAGCGCTGCGATGCGCAAGCCGCCCGGCGGACCGCGGCCGACGACGCGCGCGAGGTGGCGGGTCTGCTGGGCGATCTGATCCAGGAAATTCGCCTGAATGTCGCTCGGCAGGCCGGCATTCAGATACTCGTAGTGCTGCACCCAGGCGGCAATGCGCTGGCCCAGCACATCGGCGCGCCAGGTGAGCTGATCCCACTGGCCTTGGCTGCCAAGCCAGCCGGCGAGCAATTCGCGCCCGCGCGCTCGGCCTTCTTCGTGACCGGTCGCCACCAAGTCGCGCAGCCACTGAAAGCCGTGCAGATCAGCGCGCCACCCGTCATGGGCACCGACCGGGGACCACACCCGGGCATCGATCGGGAAACTCTGGCCGGAGGCAACGAAGGTACCCTGCAGGATCTGCAGGCCGCGCTGGGCATCGCCAGTCCAGGGATCAACCGGCGTGGCGACCAGGGGCTCAGAGCGTTGGCCGAGGCTGATGCGATAGAGCGGCGAGCGCAGCACCAAGCGCTGCAGGCCGGCGAGTGCGGCGCGCACGCCGCCCGGTTCTTCTTGGCGCGGTGCCGCCCGGCGGCGCGGGTGCGGCCACAGGCTGCGCATCCGGGCGACCAGCGCGCTCACCACCCGAGGCTCCCATCATCCGGGCCGGGCCTGGCGAGGTCCGCCGCACGGCGGAGCGCGCTCAAGTTCTGGGCGTAGGCCGCCGGCCCGCCGTCGAAACTGGCGGAGCCCGCAACCACGGCATCAGCACCAGCGGCGATCACCGGGCCGATGGTCTGGCGGTTGATGCCGCCATCCACTTCCAAATCGATTGCCCGGCCGCTGCAATCGATCAAACGGCGGAGTGCCGCGATCTTCGGCAGCACCGCCGGGATGAAGGCCTGGCCGCCGAACCCGGGGTTGACGCTCATCACCAGCACCAGATCGACCAGATCGAGCACCGGCTCGACCGCCGCAATCGGCGTCGCCGGGTTCAACACCACGCCAGCGCGCCGGCCGAGGCCCTTGATCGCTTGCAAGGTGCGGTGCAGGTGCGGGCCGGATTCCGGGTGCACCGAAATCGTATCCGCCCCAGCGTCCGCAAACGCCGCCAAATACGGGTCGACCGGCGCGATCATCAGGTGGACATCGAACGGTTTCTGGCTGTGCGGGCGCAGCGCTTTGATGACCGCGGGGCCGATCGTCAAGTTCGGCACGAAATGGCCATCCATGACATCGACATGGATCCAATCCGCCCCGGCACGGTCTATCGCTGCCACCTCGGCACCCAGGGTGGCGAAGTCAGCCGATAGGATCGAAGGGGCCAAACGGACGGGGCGCTGCATGTCCCCGGATACACCTGTCAACCCAAGCGTCGCAAGCGTGCGGCAAAAAACCCGTCGAGGCCGCCCAAAGTGAGCAAATCTGCGGGTGTTGCGCGCAGGTCGCCAGCCTCAGTGACCAATTCCGCCAAGCCGCCGATGTCGTCTGCGCGAATCGGCAGCCGTTCAACCGCCCCATCGGCCAGCAGACGGGCAAGTCGATTCTCCGCTTCTTCAGCTTCGAGGGAGCACACCGAATAGACCAGCACGCCGCCCGGACGGGTCAACCGCACGGCGGCGGCGAGCAGGCGGTCTTGGGCAGCAGCGAGTGCCGCGACGTCGGCTGGCGTCTTCGACCAGGCGATATCGGGGTGCCGGCGGATCGTGCCGGTGGCGGAGCACGGTGCGTCCAGCAGCACCCGGTCGAAGGTGCGGCCCGGCGCCCAGGTCGCGGTATCCGCCTCGACAATCTCGGCGCTGAGCGACAAGCGCTCCAAGTTTTCCCGCAACCGGCCGAGCCGACGTCCGGCACGGTCAACCGCGGTGACGATTGCGCCGGAGGCCGCGAGCTGTGCGGTCTTGCCACCGGGGGCAGCACAGAGATCGGCGACGGTTTGGCCCGCCACGTCGCCGAGCAGACGGGCTGGAAGAGCCGCAGCGGCGTCTTGCACCCACCACGCGCCCTCGGCAAAGCCTGGCAGGCTCGGGATGTCGGCCGTCAGCGGCAGGCGGATCGATCCGGTCGGCAGCAGCTGACCGCCCAGGCGCTCGGCCCACAGCGCCGGATCGGCTTTCACCGTCAGGTCGAGGAGGGGCTCTTCGCTTTGTGCCGCGATGATCGCGCGCGCTTTGGCTTCGCCGTATGTGGTGACCCAGCTCTCCCACAGCCAATCGGGCACACTCATCCGGACCGTATCGAGGGTGGTGAGGATGCCCGGCCCCTCCCGGCCGATGCGGCGCAGCACGGCGTTGATCAAGCCTTTCAGCCGACCGATGCCGCGCGCGTCCGCTAGCGAGACGGCACTGTCGACCGCCGCGTGAGCCGGCGTGCCGAGGTCCAACAACTGCGCCGCACCTAAGCGCAGCAAGGCGCGTGCCCGGTGATCCAGCGGCGCGACCGGATCACTCAAGCAGCGATCAATCACCGCATCGAGCACCCGCAAGCGCCGGAGCACCCGGGCGACCAGCACCCGGGCAAAGCCGCGATCGCGCGGCTCCAGCCCCTCCAGGCCCGGGGTTTCAGCCAGTGCTTCGTCGAGCGGCCGTCGGCGGCGCAGCACCGCGTCCAGCACGTCGAGGGCGGCAATGCGGGCGGCGAGGCCCGCGTCCGTCGTCATGGCTGGTCCACCAGGGCAGCAATCGCCGCCTCATCCCACTGTTCCATGATCGAACGCGCCCGCAAGGTTGCCTCGCGCGCAGACAGGGCGCGCACCCGTTCCTTGACCAGCGGCAGGCGGGCCGGCGCCATCGAGAGATCGCGCACGCCAAGTCCGATCAACAGCGGCGTAAAGCGCGGATCACCGGCGATTTCACCGCACACCGACACGGGCTTGCGCGCCCGCAAGCCCGCCTCGACCGAAAACTGGATCAAGCGCAGCACCGCCGGGTGTAGCGGGTTGTAGAGCCGTGCCACCCCCTCGTCCCCGCGATCGATCGCAAGGGTGTACATGGTGAGATCATTGGTGCCGATCGCAAAGAAATCACTCTCCAGCGCCAGCGCATCAGCGGCCAGCGCCGCCCCCGGCACTTCGATCATCACGCCGAGCGGCGGCAGGGCAGATGCCATCGCATAGCCCTTGCGCCGGGCGCGCCGGGCGAGCTTCAGCAGGCGGGCCCGCACGGCGCGCACTTCGGCGACACTGGTCACCATCGGCAGCAGCACGCGCACCGGCCCGGCTGCACTGGCGCGCAAGATCGCCATCAGCTGCGCATCCAGCAAATCCGTGCGGGCGAGGCCCAAGCGAATGCCGCGCACGCTCAGCGCTGGATTGTGCTGGCTGCCGAGATCAGCGCCGAGATCCCGGCGCAACCCTGGCGTCAGCTTGTCCGAACCGATGTCGAGCGTGCGAATGGTGACCGGGCGACCCTTCATGCCGGCGACGATTTCAGTCAGCTGGGCGGCTTGGCTGTCTTCATCGGGGATGTGATCAGCGTTGAGGACTGCCATTTCCGTGCGCAGCAAGCCAATCCCGGCGGCCCCGGCGCCGAGGGCGGCCGGTACTTCGCGGGCGAGTTCGATGTTGGCGTGCAGTGCGATCTCCACCCCGTCCTTGGTGGTCGCCGGCAGCTTGGACAGCCGCGCGAGGCGCAAGCGATCGCGCGCAATCGCGTCAGCACGCTTGGCGTAGTCGTCGCTGGTCGCCGGTGTCGGGTTGACGATGACGCGGCCGGCACTGCCATCGACGATGACAACATCGCCCGGCTCCAGTGCTGCCATCAGGCCCGGCACCGCCAGCACCGCGGGCAACCCGAGCGAGCGGGCGATGATCGCGGTGTGGCTGTCCCGGCTGCCGAGTTCGGTTGCGATGCCACCCACTTTGCCGGGATCGATCAGTGCGGTGTCGGCTGGCGTCAGATCGCGCGCAATCAGCACCGATCCGGTCGGCAAGTGCTGGAGCGCTTGGTAGGGGGTGCGCAACAGGGCGCGGATCAGCCGGTCACCCACTTCGCGCACATCATCGGCACGCTGGGCGAGGTAGCTGTCGCCCATGCGGGCAAAGCCGTCCGCAATGCTGGCGACTTCGGCGCGCACGGCGGCTTCGGCGTTGATCAGGGCTTCGGCCACGCGGCGCTCAACCCCGCGCACCAGGCGCGAGCCCGCGAGCATCTGCAGGCGCGCGTCCAGCAACAGGGAGAGTTCTTCGGCCGCCGCCGTCGGATGTTGCGCCGCCTTGGTTTTCAGCTTTTTCAGCTGCTTTTGCGCAGTCGCCACCGCCTCGCGAAACCGGGCGAGTTCGCCCGGCACCAAATCAGGGGCGACCGGGCATTCGGGCACGGCGAGCTCGCCCGGCACGCTCAAAAACGCGACCCCAGCCGCGATGCCGGGGGCGACCGCAACGCCGGCCAGCACCCGTTCTGCGCGCGGCTGTTTGGTCACTCGTCTTCCTCGAACCGGTCCGCGATCAGCGCGATCACCGCGTCTAAGGCGGCGGCTGCATCCGGCCCCTTGGCGGACAGATCGAGCAAAGTGCCAGGCCCCGCCGCCAGCATCATCAGGCCCATGATCGAGCGGCCACCGACCGAGATGTCGACATCCGAACAGGGCCGCAAGTCGCCGCGATTGCCGTCACCAGCCGCCAGCATGACGGTGACGTCAGCGTCGAACCGCTCCACGGTTTTGACGAATTTGGCGGCTGCGCGCGCATGCAGGCCGCGCTTGTTGACGATCCGCGCCGACCGACAAATGTTGCCCACGGGGATCAGGCCTCGCCCGCCAGCAGGCGCGAGGCAACAGCGATGTACTTGCGCCCGGCTTCTTGGGCGCGGGCGACCAAGTTCGGCAAACTCTCGGTTGCGCGCAGCGAGGCGAGCTTGATCAGCATCGGCAGATTGACGCCAGCGATCACCTCGACCTGGCCGTGGTCGATCAGCGAAATCGCGAGGTTTGATGGCGTGCCGCCGAACATGTCGGTCAGGATCACCACGCCCTTGCCGGTGTCGCAGGCTGTCGTCGCGTCCAGAATGTCGCGCCGGCGCTGTTCCATATCATCGTCCGGGCCGATGCAGATCGCGGCGATCTGGCTCTGCGCGCCGACCACGTGTTCCAGCGCCAGGCGAAATTCCTCGGCCAGACGGCCATGGGTAACCAGCACCAACCCGATCATGCGATCTCCTCGCTCATGCCTGGGCGATGCCGGGTCGATCGACATCGCGGTGCGCGATCCCAGCCTTCCAGCCGGCCTCTGCCAACCACTGATTCAGCCGCTCAGCGACGTAGACCGAACGGTGTTTCCCGCCACTGCAGCCAACCGCAATGGTCAGGTAGCTTTTACCTTCCTTTTGGTACCGCGGCAGCGTCGTCGCCAGCAAGGCTGTCACGTGCTGCCAGAATTCACTGAAGCCCAGGTCGGCCGCGACATAGGCACCAACGCGCGGATCGCGGCCATCGGAGGGGCGCAACTGCGGGTCGTAGTGCGGGTTCGCCAGGAACCGCACATCGAAGACGAGATCGGCTTCGCGCGGCAGACCGTTTCGAAACGCAAACGACACGATGGTGATCGCGACCCGGTCAACCTCGTCCCCAATCACCCGCTCGATCAGCCGCTGGCGTAAATCCGCTGGCGTGGTCATCGAGGTGTCGAGCACGATGTCAGCGGCGGCCTGGAGTGGGCCCAGCAAGGCGCGCTCGATCTGGATGCCGTCTGCCACCGGCCGGTCGACCGCCAGCGGGTGGCGTCGGCGCGTCTCCGTATAGCGGCGCAGCAGCACATCATCGTCGCAGGTGAGGAACAGCAACGTCACCCGCCACTGGCCGAGTGCGCGCAGCTGATCGCGTTCCGCCACCAAAGTCTCGACACTGAACCCGCGCGTGCGGGTATCCACCCCGATCGCCAGCGCGCCTTCCGTTGCGACATCCCCGCGCGCGAGCGGTGTCAGCAACGCCATCGGCAGGTTATCGACCGCCTCAAACCCAAGGTCTTCCAACATCCGAAGCGCCAAGCTGCGCCCGGCCCCGGACATGCCAGTGACCAGAACCAAACGCGGAGCCGAAAGGGCGGGCGGGTGCATCGGCGAGGTATGGCCTGCCCGGCGATGGGGCGCAAGGGCACGTCACATGACAACGCCGTTGCGGCGTGTCGTCACAGCTTCTACATAGAGCCAACGGGGGCCGGCGGCGTGGAGGCGGTGTCGGCACCGCGGGGGTTGGCTAGGGGAGCTCGCGAATGCGGCGACCGACACCCGCGCAACACTTGAGGGAGACATCCTATGACAGCTCTACGCATTGTCAGCGCGCTGGTCGCCGGGGTGGCGGCAGCGGCGTTGATGGTACCATCAGCCGATGCCCGGCCGTTCCGTTGGTCGGTTGCCGGTGACGCCAACACCATGGACCCGCATTCCCAGAATGCCGGTCCGACCACGCTCGTGCTGCGCCAGATCTACGAGCCGCTGATCGGCCGTGGCAAGCAGGCGGAAATCGTGCCGCGCTTGGCGACCGAATGGCGTCAGGTCGATCCGACGACGTGGCGTTTCACGCTGCGCCAAGGCGTGAAGTTCCACAATGGTGCGGACTTCAACGCCGATGACGTCGTGTTCTCGATCCGCCGGTCGCTGGCACCCACCTCACAGTACTCGATCTTCACGGATACGATCCAAGAAGCCCGCAAGGTCGACAACAACACGGTCGACATCATCACCAAAGTGCCGGACCCGGTGTTGATCGACAAGCTGACCTCGCTCTACATGATGGACGAGGATTGGGCGAAGACGAACAACGTCGAACTGCCGCAGGATTTCCGCAACCGCCAAGAAACGTTCGCGGTGCGCAACACCAATGGCACCGGCCCGTTCATGCTGCACGAGCGCGTGGTTGACCAGCGCACCGTGCTGCGCCGCTTTGCCGGCTACCACAGCCAGATTGACAGCAACATCACCGAAGCAACCCTGACGCCGATTTCGGCTGACGCAACGCGCGTTGCCGCATTGCAGTCCGGTGAAGTCGATTTCGTGCTCGATCCGCCGCTGCAAAACATCGAACAGCTGAAGCGCAACGCGAGCCTGAAGGTGATGGAAGGCCCGGAAAACCGGAACATCTTCATCGGCATGGATCAGGGTTCGCCCGAACTCCAGTACTCCAACATCAAGGGCCGCAACCCGTTCGCGGATGTCCGCGTGCGCCGTGCGGTGCAGGCAGCGATCGACATCGAAGCCATCCGCACCCGCACCATGCGCGGCTTCTCGGTGCCGTCGAACAGCTTCATCCCGGTTGGCAC
>JAAFHH010000105.1 GCA_013297545.1 Alphaproteobacteria bacterium | reverse complement strand
AAGATCGCTGATGTGGCTGGCAGGTTTGGTGTGGATCGCAAGCCACCGGTAGAACACCGGCACAACGTAGAGGGTGAGGATGGTGGCAAAGCTGACGCCACCGACGATCACCCAACCGATCGCACTGCGGGCTTCCGCCCCCGCACCGTGCGCCATGGCGAGCGGCACGGCACCGGCGACGGTGGCGATCGAGGTCATCAAGATCGGCCGGAACCGGGCGACCGAGGCGTCGATGGTCGCGGTGACCATGTCCTTGCCTTCATCGCGCAGCTGGTTGGCGAATTCGACGATCAGGATCGCGTTCTTCGCCACTAGGCCGACCAACATCACCATGCCGATCTGGCTGTAGACGTTGAGCGACAGGTCCAACAGCCACAAGCAGCCGAGCGCACCCGCAACCGCAAGCGGCACGGTCAACAGCACGATCGCCGGGTGGGTCCAGCTTTCGAACTGCGCTGCCAGCACCAAGAACACGACGACGATCGCGAGCAGGAAGGTGATCCACAGCGCGCTTGAGCTTTCTTTGAACTGCAAGCTTTCGCCCTGGTAGGAGATCCGCGCCGTCGGCGGCAGGTCCTTGCGGATCGCAGCTTCGATGTAGTTCAGCGCTTCACCGAGCGCGTAGCCGGTTTCCAGCCCGGCCTGCAGGGTGATCGAGCGCATGCGGTCGACGCGCGTGAGTTCGGCCGCCCCGGCGAGGTTGGTCACCACCACCAGGTTCTGCAGCGGGATCAGCTGGTCCGACGACGAGCGCACGAACACGTTGGTCAGATCCTGCGGCGTCGTGCGGTCGCCAGCACGGGCTTGCAGCATGACGTCGTATTCTTCGCCGCGGTCTTTGATCGTGGTGATCGCGCGCGCCCCGAACATCACTTCGAGCGTGCGGCCGATCTCGTCGACCGCGATGCCAAGGTCGGCTGCCCGTTCGCGCAACACTTCGACGCGGAACTGCGGCTTGGTCTCGTCATAGGTCGCGATCACGTTGAGCAGGCGCGGATTTTCGCGCAGACGCGGCACGATGATGTCGCGCCACTGCGCCAGTTCCTCGTAGGTCGAGCCACCCAGCACCACCTGCACTGGCGTGCGTGCGCCGCGCTGACCCAGCGGCGGTGGCTGCACGATGACCGCGCGCACGCCCGGGTACTGGTTCATACGCGGCTGCAGCGAGCGCACGATTTCGGCTTGCGTGCGGGTGCGTTGCTCCCACGGCATCAAGCGCACGGTGACACGGCCGGTGTTGGCCGCCCCCGGCACGCCGAAGCCGACCGCGACGGTCGACAGCACGCGTTCGGCTTCGCCCGCTTCGACCAAGCGCATCATCTCCGCTTCGATCTGGGCGACGTAGCGGCGCGTCACCTCAACCGATGCCCCTTCCGGCGCAGTGACGATGATGGTGAAGCTGCCCTGGTCTTCCAGCGGCGCCAATTCTTGCTTGAGGGAGGTGAACAGCAGGTAGCACGCCCCAACCAGCGCCAGCATGAAGGCGACGATCACGATCGGTGCGTTGATGCATTGCTTCAAGGTCCAGGCGTAGCCCCGGTTCATGGCGACGAACACCGGTTCCGTCACCTTGTAGACGAAGCCATCGTTGCTGTGCGGCTTCAACAGCTTGGAACACATCATCGGCGTCAGCGACAGCGCGACCAAGCCGGAGAATGCGACTGCTGCGGCCACCGTGATACCAAATTCCGAAAACAGCCGGCCAATCGTGCCGGACTGCAGTGAGATCGGCACGAACACCGCGATCAGCACCAGCGTGGTCGCCAGCACCGCAAAGCCGATCTGCCGCGCCCCGCGCACGGCGGCGAGCAGCGGCGGTTCGCCTTCCTCAATGCGCCGGTGGATGTTTTCGAGCACCACGATCGCGTCATCAACGACCAGACCAATCGCCAGCACGAAGGCAAGCAAGGTCAGCGTGTTGATCGAGAAATCGAGCGCTGCCAACACCATGAACGCCGCGATCATCGAGACCGGGATCGCGACCACCGGAATGATCGTCGCCCGGAAGGAGCGCAAGAACACGTAGATCACCAACACGACCAGCACGACCGCGGTCACCAGCGCGTGTTCCACTTCGTACAGCGAGGCGCGAATGAACTGCGATTGGTCGAAGTTGATGCCCATGTCCATGCCCGGCGGCAGGGACGAGCGGATCGTGTCCACCTCGCGCCGGATACCATCGGCGACTTCGATCGTGTTGGCGGTCGATTGCTTGATGACGCTGAGGCCGATCGACGGCACGCCATTCGCGCGGAATTCGCCGCGTTCGTCCTGCGGGCCGATTTCGACCTGGGCGACATCGCCGAGACGCACCAAGTAGGGCTGCGGGTTGGTCGCGGTGGTGATGCCGCCGCCGCCGCCAGACGGTACTTGGGTGCCCGCCGCTTGGGCTGCGGTTTGCGAGCGGCCAACCACCAGGCGGCGGAATTGCTCTGGCGTGCGCAGGCCGGATTCGGCGCGCACGGTGAATTCGCGCGACGTGCTTTCGACCCGGCCGGCCGGCAGTTCGATGTTTTGGCGGCGCAGCGCCAATTCGATATCGCGCACGGTGACGCCGCGCGAGGCCATGCTGCGCCGATCGAGCCAGATCCGCATGGCATAGCGCCGCTCCCCGCCAATACGGACGGAGGCGACACCGTTTACGGTCGACAGGCGGTCCACCAAGAAGCGTGAGGCGTAATCGGACAGCTGCAAGCTGGTGCTGCGCTCGCCCGTCAGCGTCAACCACAAGATCGGCTGGGCGTCGCCATCGACCTTCTGGATCACCGGCTGGACGATGTCGGTCGGCAGACGTGACAGCACCGAGAACACCTTGTCACGCACGTCGTTGGCGGCCCCTTCGACGTTGCGGGTCAGCTGGAATTCGATCGAGATGCGCGAGCTTTCATCGCGGCTGGTCGACGTGATGGTTTTGATGCCCTCGATCCCGGCGACCGCTTGCTCGAGCACCTGTGTGACGCGGCTTTCGATGATCTGCGCGGACGCACCGCGATAAATCGTGGTGATCGACACGATCGGCGGGTCGATCGCCGGGTATTCGCGCACTGGCAGCTTCAGGAACGCGAACGCACCGAAGATCAACAAGATCAGGCTGATCACGCAGGCGAACACCGGCCGCTTGATCGAGACATCCGACAGAACCATCACCCGCTCCTTGATCGATGCGCTACGCTTCTTACGCTGAAACCCTCATCGGCACTAGATCAGATGCAGGCTTAGCCCGCGGGCGGGCGCGGCCCGCCACCCTGACCACCACCACCACCGCGGGGCGGACCACCGACTGGCGCGCCATCGGCACCGAGCACGCGCACCGCCGCGCCATTGCGCAGCCGCTGCACCCCGGCGACGACGATCTGCTGGCCGGCAGTCAAGCCACCGACCACTTCGACCTGACCGCCAAGGCGCTGACCGATGCGGATTTCCACCAAGCGTGCGCGGTTGTCATCGATAATGTAGACGAACTGCCGATCCGCCGTTGGCACCAGCGCCTCTTCGGGGATCAGCAAGGCCGCAGTGCGGCGATCCAAATCCATCGCCGCCAGCATGAACATACCGGGACGGAGCAACCCGTTCGGGTTCGGCAACTCAGCGCGCACGGTGATCGCGCGGGTGACGGGATCAATCCGGCTGTCGATCGCGGTCACCACCCCGGTGAACACCTGATCGGGCAGCCCGTCTGCGGTTGCCTGCAACCCGAGGCCGGGCCGCAGGCGGCTCAGCACCAGTTCCGGCACGGCGAATTCCAACTTGATCACCGAGACGTCGTCGAGCGTCGTGATCGTCGACCCCGGCGTCACGAAGGCGCCGATCGACACCCGGCGCAAGCCCACCTGTCCCGCGAACGGGGCGAGGATGCGCAGATCCGCCAGGCGTGCCTCCGCTGCGCGCAGATTGCCCTCAGACGTGCGCAGGGCTGCGGCCAATTCATCAACCCGTGCTTGCGTTGCGGCGTTGGAGGCGATCAGGGCTCGCGCCCGCTCCAGAGCCACGCGGGCATTGTCGCGGGTTGCGCGCAGCGCTTCGGCTTGGGCGGTGACTTCGCGGTCATCCATCTCGACCAGCACAGCGCCGGAGCGCACGACATCGCCGTCGCGGAAGTTCAGCCGGGAGACGAAACCGGAATTCTTCGGCGCGATGGTGATGCTCTCATTGGCCCGCGCGGTGCCGACACTTTCGACCTTTTCCACCACCACCCCAGTGGTGACTGGGGCGACCTGCACCGGCACGGCTTGGCCACCACCGCCTTGCGCCGGGCGCGCAGCACCGGGTGCCGGTGCGTTGGCCGCGGCTTGCTGGGTCTGCCACCACTGATACCCGAACCAGCCGCTACCGCCGAGCACGGCGATGATCACCAGTTGGATCAAAACACGCTTCATCGCCCGCTCCTTACCCCCGCGCGTCAGCGCGTTCGTTAGCCCCGCGCTGTGGCGAAGGTTATTGCAAACACCGTACCGCCATCGCTGCGCTGGACCATATCGGCATTCAGTTGGGCGCACAGCGATTGTACGATCTTCAACCCCAACCCATCCCCACGCTTGCGATCAATCGGCGCCTCCGGCAGACCAACCCCATCATCCCGCACGCTGAGCGAAATCACCGGCCCGACCCGGTCGAGCTTGACCAGGATGGTGCCCGATCTCCCTGAGGGAAATGCGTGCTTGAGCGCGTTCGACAACAGTTCATTGACCAGCAGCGCCAACGGCACGGCGCGGTCCAGCGCCAGCGACACCGGGGCCGCTTGGATTTGGATCGCGACGCGGTCGTCGCTGCCGTGGATCGTGCCGAGCTTGGACGCCAGCGCCTGGAGATAGGCGCCGAAGTCAAGCCCGACCGGCCCGTCAAGATCATAGAGCAGATCGTGGATCAAGCCCATGGCCATGACTCGGTTCAAACACTCCCGAAACGCCGCACGCAGCGATGGATCGGCGAATTCGCTCTGTTGCAGACGCAACAAGTTGGAAATCAGTTGCAGGTTGTTCTTCACCCGGTGGTGGACTTCCAGCAACAACACTTGCTTGGCATCGAGTGCTGCGCGCAGATCACGCTCGGCTGTTTTCGCCGAGGTGGCATCAACCAGCACGCCATCCCACACCACGATGCCGCCGGGCAGAGTCGACTGGGCAGCGGCAACCCGGATCCAGCGGGCCTGGCCGGCCCGGTCGCTCAAGCGGCCATCGGCTTCAAACCCGCCCCCCTTGGCGAGGGCAGCGTGGGCGGCCTGCAGCCACGCCCGGCGATCATCCCGGTGGAGCAGGGCGAGCACCCGGCGATCGCTCACCCGGTCTGGCGCCAACCCGAAGCTGCGCACCCCGTCGGACACGAAGGAATAGCGGCCATCGCCCAGGCGCCGGAAGATCACGCCGGGGAAGTTGCTGGCCACGGCTTCGAGCCGCGCATCCCCCGCCGCCGCCAAAGCGTCGAGCGATGCGGCTTCCGCCGCGCGCCGGCGGCGCTGGCTCCACAGCGCCGCCGCAGTGCCGGCGAGTGCCAACAGGCCGACCAGTCCCGCCCCGACCCCGAGGCCGCCGGCCGGGATCACCGGTGCAGCGGCCGGGATCGGTGCGGCAACCACAATCCACCAGCCGCCAGCCGAGCGCCGGGCCGAAAGCCGACCCGGCTCACCGGAGGCGAGCGTCAAGGTGGCGGGTCGCTGCTCGGCCACCGGCAGCAGGGCGAAGACATCGGCCGCGAGCCCGCGCTCCGACGCGCCAACCGAGCGGTCCGTGCGGGCGAGCACGCGGCCAGCGGCATCGACCACCAGGCCAATGTGCTCCGCCGGCAGGGTTGAGCGCTGCAACAGCTGTTCGAACACCATGAGCTGCAAGCGGCCGAGCAAGGCCACCCCGCGCCCCGCCACCGGTTCGAGCGGCACTTGGATTGCCATCGTCGCGTCCGACCGGCTGGGATCGAAGCCACCCACGGTCGGCAGGCTTTGGTCCAGCGGGCCGATGCCGATCGACGCCCAGCCGCTCTGCACCGCCAGAAAGCGCACGGCGTCGTGGCGGAAGCGCTCGAGGTCAATCGGGTCGCTGGCGAGTTCTTCGGTCGCGGCGAGGGCCGACAGTAGGCCTAAGCGCGCGGCCAATTCCTGGTCGACGATCAGCTGCAGCAAGCCCGCATCGCGGACCAGAGACTGGTCGAGGGTTTCAGTTTGGTCACGCGCGGCCAGCAGCTGGGAGGTCACAACAACGCCAGCGAGTGGGGTTGCAGCAACCAGGCAGAGCAGCAACATGAGGACTGGGGTGCGCATGCGCGCACAGTGCCCGAGTGACGGCGTGTGGGAAAGCGTGGCCGAGCGACTCGGAATGCGAGGCCAAGCTGTGCCATAACCACAGCAACGGCCGCGGGGCGGATCGGTGAGGGGAATTATGCAGCTGGCGCAACTCTACTGGACTGAAACCGAAGGCTGGCAGACGCTGTCGCCGGCACCTTCGACGCGTGCCCCAGATCTCGTGCTCTACTTCGCCGCACCGCGCGTGCTTGATATCGCTGAGCGGTTTGTTGAACTCCGCCAACAGTGGCCGACCGCCCCATTGATCGGTTGCACGACCGGTGGCGAGATCATCGGTGACGAGGTGCTCGATGGCAGCATTGTCGCGACGGCCTTCTGGTTCGCAGCCACCACGATCAGCATTGTTGCCACGACGCTGGAGGGTGGCGACCGGGCGGTGGGCGCGCGGCTCGCGGCCGATTTGCCCGCCGATGGCTTGAAGCTCGCCTTCGTGCTGAGCGATGGCACCCACGTCAATGGCACGGAACTGGTGCTCGGCATGCGCGAACGGCTGGCCGCAGACGTCGTCATCACCGGCGGCCTGGCCGGCGATGGGGCGGACTTTGGCACCACCAAGGTCGGTTACAACGCGGCACCGATCCCAGGCCAAGTGGTGGTGATTGGCTTTGCCGGCGCGGCCTTTCGGCTCGGCCACGGCAGTTATGGCGGTTGGACACCGTTCGGGCCGGAACGCCGGATCACGCGCGCGGCCGGATCGGTGTTGCACGAGCTCGATGGCCAACCGGCCCTGGACCTCTACAAAACCTATCTCGGTGATGCGGCAGCCCAGCTGCCGGGCAGCGCACTGTTCTTTCCGCTCAGCGTCACTGTGCCCGGCGGGCGATCGCTGACCCGGACCATCGTCGGGATTGACGAGGCCGCGAAGTCGATGACCTTTGCCGGGGACATTCCTCATGGTGCCACGGCGCGGTTGATGCGCGCGACCGCGGACCGGTTGATCGATGGCGCCGTCAAAGCGGCCGATCAGGTCGCAGTCGAGGCGGACGGCGAGACGTTGGCGTTGATGGTGTCGTGCATTGGGCGCAAACTCACCCTCGGCCAGCGCAGTGCCGAGGAAGTCGAAGAAGCCGGCCGCGTGCTGGGGCCGCAGAACCGCCGGATCGGGTTTTATTCCTATGGGGAGTTGTCGCCGCACGAATTTGGTGGATTTTGTGAGTTGCATAACCAGACCATGACCATCACGGTCATCGGAGAAGTTGCCGCCTGATGCATCCCCTGCTTGAACGTCAACTTGCGCGTGCCCGCAAAGCCTCGACCGACGGCACGATCGACGTTGCAGCGTTGATTGCGTCGGTCGACGCGGCGTACGTCGCGCACGATGACGAGCGGCGGCTGGCGGAACGCGCCTCAGATCTGATGGAAGCCGAGCTGCACCAGGCGAACCGCGAGGTGCGGGCGTCTGCGGCCGGCCTGTTGAAGGCGCTGTTGGATACCGCGGGCGATGGTGTGCTGATCGCTGATGCGTTCGGCGTAGTGGAAGACGTCAGCGCGGCGGCGCTTGAGATTTTCGGGATCACGAGCGAGGCGGTGCTGTACCGGCCGATTGCGGATCTGATCCCGGCGGACGCGCTGGGTGTGGTGGGGCAGCGCCGGGAGTTGACGATCCAGCGCAGCGATGGTCGCAACCTGCCGATCGAAGTCACCATCGGCAGCTATGGCCACGACGCGCAGCTGAAAACCATCGCGATCGTGCGCGACCGCACCGAAGAAGTGGCGGAACGCGAACGCATGCAGCTGTTGCAGACGGTCGCAACCGCGGTGCCGGACCCTGTGATCATCTCCGGTCTGCCGGATCCGGTGACCAGCAACCGGCCGATCCTGTGGGTGAACGACGCGTTCACCAAGATCTACGGCTGGTCGCGCGAAGAAGCGCTGGCGGGCAACCCCAGCATGCTCGACCATCCGGACGCCGATCCCGATGTCATCGAAGAGCTGTACGAGGCGACCCGTGAAGGCCACCCGGTCACCGTGCGCATTCGCAATCGGGCGAAGTCTGGTGCCACGGTCTGGGCGATGGTGTCGCTGACGCCGGTGCGCACGGGCGATACCATCACCCACTGGATCGGGATCGAGCGCGACATCACCCGCGAAGTGGACGCGCAAGACCGCGTGCGCTTGCTGCAAACCGTCGCCGTCAACGCCAACGACGCGGTGCTGATCACGTCGGGTGATGCTGAAAACCCGACCATCCGCTACGCCAACGCCGCGTTCGAGCGGATGACCGGCTATCCGGTCTCGGAACTGCTGGGCAAAACCCCGCGCATGTTCCAGGGCCCGGATACCGACAAGGCAAC
>JAAFHH010000104.1 GCA_013297545.1 Alphaproteobacteria bacterium | reverse complement strand
CCTTAGGCCCCAGCGCGCGCAAGGTGGTCGCGGGGTGAAAGGTGCCCGCGCCCATCTCGACATCGTGCGGCTGCAGGATGACGCAGCCCTGCTCGGCCCAGAAGCCCTGCAGGCGGAGGATCATCTCCTGAAACGAGAGCACTTTCGTCATACGATTTCCCGCCACGCTGCACTGCACCACGCCGTGCCCGAGTGGGCGCGAACCCTAGGCATGCCAGGCCCGCCGGTCAAGCAAACGAAGGGATGCAGAGGTTAAGCCGCCGGGATCGTCAATCCCCGCGCGACGGCCGGGCGGGCCAGGCCGCGGGCGAGCCAGGCGGGCACGTGCGTCAAGGCCGCGTAGTCGACCAGATCACCGGCGCCATAGAAATTCACCAGGCTGCGCACCCAGCCGAGCAAGCTGATGTCCGCGATCGTGTAGTCATCGCCCATGATCCAGGTGCGCGTCGCCAAGCGCTGTTCCAGCACGCCGAGTAGGCGCTTGCTCTCACCGGCGTAGCGATCGCGCGGGCGCTTGTCTTCGATCTCGCGGCCCGCGAATTTGTAGAAGTAGCCGAGCTGACCGAACATCGGGCCGACGGCCGCCATCTGGAAGAACACCCACTGGATCGTCTCGATGCGCAGCGCCGGGTCAGCCGGCAGGAAGCGTCCGGTCTTCTCCGCCAAGTACAGCAAGATCGCACCAGATTCGAACAGCGCGATCGGTTTGCCCCCGGGTCCATCGGGATCGAGGATCGCCGGGATCTTGCCGTTCGGATTGAGCGACAGGAATTCCGGTCCCCAGGTCTGGTTCTGGCCGATATCGATGCGGTGGGCCTCATAGGGCAGCCCCAATTCCTCCAGCAGGATCGACACCTTCACGCCGTTCGGGGTGGGTGTGGAATAGAGCTGCAGGCGATCGGTATGCACCGGCGGCCAACGCTTAGTGATCGGGAACTGGGAGAGATCGGCCATGGGGGCTCCTGGGAGATCGGGATCGGCAACGCCGGGCGCGGCATTGGCCCACGCTCGGACCAGCCTTGGCAAGAGCGCCGGTGTACAATCAGTGCGGGCAGTGGCGCTGACCTTGCTTCTCGGATCGGCAGGCAATAACAGAGGGCCTGACTTATTCGCTTAGACCTTGTTGTTCCCAGCCATTACCGCGTATGGTAAAGGCAGTAGGAGCATGGGACGATGGCTGAACCAAAAGCAAAACGGCTGCCGCCGCAGACGGGTCGAGAGGTAGATGTGCGCCCAGTGGGTGTCGCAAAACCCGGTACGCGCGGGCCACCCGACACTACCGGAATGGTAGGCCAAGTGCTGGTGCCTGAACATCGCAAGAATGAACCCAAGTCCGCGGAGCCGGATCCAGCGGTCACGGCGTTGGCGCAGACGCGCGGACAGCTCGGGAGAGACCATCAGCTTGAGTATTGATCTGAACGACGCGATCCGGCGGTGCAAGCCGGACAAGCACGTGTCCCAGATTAATCCTCGACCCGACGCCGTGCTTATGTCGGCAGTCGCTTTGGCCCCGACGGATCTGGCCGGGCTGAAACTCCTGCTGGACACCAATGTTTACGTAACATAGGCGCGTGGATCGAGAGCGTCCGTTCTACTCAGACCGCTCAGATCTCCAGCACATTCACCACACCCGGCATCGCCTTGACCCGCTGGCGCAGTGCTGGCGACACCGGCACCTTGCGGTCGAGCCGAATTTCCACCTCCCGCTGCTCGACATCGATCACGAATACGATGGGACCGGCCCCCGGTGCGTTGGTGCGACCACCGAACACTTCCGTCAGGCCAGGCAGCGATTGGCTGGTCTCCAGGTAGATCTTCAAGCCCGCACCCGTACCCTTGGCCGCGGTTTCGAGCGAGCCGATCGACGCGACCGTCAAGCGCACGCCATCCCCCTCGGCGTCGGCTTCGGCTTTGGCCTGCACGATCACCGGCTCACCGCTGTCGAGCAAGGGCCGCGCGGTCGCCAGCACCTCAGCGAACACGGTCACTTCAAAACTGCCGGATTGGTCCGACAGCTGAACGAACGCGAACCGACTGCCGCGTGCGGAGGTACGTTCCTGGCGGCTGCTGACGATGCCGGCGAGCTGGACCATCTGCGCGCCGCCACCGCGCACCTTGGCACCCAGGTCGGCCGAGCGGACGATGCCGAGGCGCTCAATCGCGCGGGCATAGGCATCGAGCGGGTGGGCGCTTAGGTAAAACCCCAATGCCGCGTGCTCGCGCGCGAGCTGATCGTGGATCGGCCAGTCTTGCGTGCGCGGCAGATCGGGTTCGCGCACGTCTACCGCACCGCCAAACATCGAGACTTGGTTGGAGGTGCGCTCCTCCGCTGCTTGCGCGGCATAGCGCACTATGGTGTCCGCCGCCGTGAACAGCTTGGCGCGCGAGGAGTGCAGCGGGTCGAACGCGCCGGCGGTGATCAAGTGTTCGAGGGCACCTTTGTTGACCAGCCGGTGGTCCATCCGGCCAGCGAAATCCCACACGCTTTTGAATGTCCCGTTGGCTGTGCGCTCAGCGACCAGCGCGCGCATCGCGGCTTCGCCCACCTTCTTCACGGCTGCCAGCGCATAACGCACCGCTGCCGTGCCGTCATCTTGCCGCTCCACCGCGAATTCAACCTCCGACTTGTTCACATCGGGCGGCAGCAGCGGGATTTTGAGGCGTGCCAGTTCCTGGCGGAACACACCAAGCTTATCGGTGTTGCCGAGATCCAATGTCATCGAGGCGGCCATGAACTCGACCGGGTGGTTCGCCTTGCACCAGGCGGTCTGGTAGCTGACCAGCGCGTAGGCCGCCGCGTGTGACTTGTTAAAGCCGTAGCCCGCGAACTTGGCGACCAGGTCGAAGATCTCCGAGGCCTTGGCGGGATCGACATTGTTCTTGACCGCGCCATCGACGAACAATTGGCGCTGCTGGTCCATTTCCTCTTTGATCTTCTTGCCCATGGCGCGGCGCAACAGATCAGCGCCACCGAGCGTGTAGCCCGCCAGCACCTGGGCGATCTGCATCACCTGTTCTTGGTAGATCATGATGCCGTAGGTTTCCTCCAGGATCCCTTGCAGCATCGGGTGCAGATAGTCCGGTGCTTCGTCGCCGCGCTTGCGGGCGATGTAGGCCGGGATGTTGTCCATCGGACCTGGCCGGTAGAGCGAGACCAGCGCGATGATGTCTTCGAGCCGGTCGGGTTTAAGCTTGCGCACGGTGTCGCGCATGCCGCTCGATTCCAGCTGGAACACGCCGGTCGCATCACCCCGCGACAGCATCTCGAAGGTGGTGCGGTCGTCGAGCGCGATGGCGCTGAGCTGGAAGCCGGGTTCCTTCGCGCGGATCAGCTTTTCACACACCGCGAGCACGGTCAGCGTCTTCAGGCCGAGGAAGTCGAACTTCACCAGGCCCGCCATTTCAACATACTTCATGTTGAACTGGGTTGCCGGCAGGGTCGAACGCGGGTCGCGGTAGAGCGGCACCAATTGATCGAGCGGCCGGTCGCCAATCACCACGCCGGCCGCGTGGGTCGAGGCGTGGCGGTAGAGCCCTTCGAGCTTCATGCCGATGTCGATCAGCCGGCGCACCTGCTCATCGCTGTCGCGCATCTGCTGCAGCACCGGCTCGCCATCCACGGCTTGCTTCAGCGTCACGGGATTGGCCGGGTTGTTCGGCACCAGCTTGCAGATCCGGTCGACCTGGCCGTAGGGCAGTTCCATCACCCGGCCGACATCGCGCAAGACCGCGCGGGCCTGCAGCTTGCCGAACGTGATGATCTGCGCCACCCGGTCGCTGCCGTAGGTCGCCTGCACGTAGCGGATCACCTCGTCCCGGCGGTCTTGGCAGAAATCGATATCGAAGTCCGGCATCGACACGCGTTCGGGGTTCAGGAACCGCTCGAACAGCAGCCCAAAGCGAATGGGATCAAGATCCGTGATGGTGAGTGCCCAAGCGACCACGGACCCCGCACCCGAGCCGCGGCCGGGACCGACTGGAATGCCCTGCCCCTTCGCCCAGCGGATGAAGTCCGCGACGATCAGGAAGTAGCCGGCGAACCCCATCTTCACGATGGTGCCGAGCTCAAACTCCAGCCGCTCGCGGTAGATCGCTGTGTCGCCCTCGATCAGGGCAAGCCGCGCATCCAGCCCAGCGCGCGAAATCGCCGCCAGCTCGTCGGCTTCGCTGCGGCCTTCAGTGGTCGGAAAGGTTGGCAAGATCGGCTTGCGCAACTCCGGCAGGTAGCTGCAGCGCTGTGCGATCACGAGGGTGTTGTCGCACGCCTCTGGCAGATCGGCGAACAATGCCCGCATCTCAGCCGCTGTTTTCAAGCGATGGTGCGGGGTGACCCGGCGCCGGTCCTGGCGCTGCAGAGTGACGCCACCGGCGATGCAGAGCAGCGCGTCGTGCGCCTCAAACATCGCCTCGGTGTCGAAGAACACATCGTTGGTCGCGACCAGTGGCAGATCGTACGCGTAGGCGAGTTCGATCAAAGCGGGTTCGATCGCGTCCTCGTCGTCGAGGTCGTGGCGCATCAGCTCCACGTAAAGCCGTCCGGGGAAGAGCGCTTGCAGCTGGCCGAGCATGGCTTCGGCCGCTGGCCGCTGGCCTTCTGCCAGCAAGCGGCCGACGGAGCCTGCCGGCCCGCCGGTCAGCGCGATCAACCCATCGGTCGAACCCTCCAGCGCGCCGAGGCTGAGCTGTGCCACTTCCTGGCCATTGCTCTCCAGAAACGCTTGCGAGACCAAGCGCGACAGGTTGGCGTAGCCAGCGGCCGACTGCACCAACAGCACCAGCTGGTCTGGCGCCGGCGCGAGACCCGGGCGCACCGGCTGGTCCTCGCGCCGGATCGCCACTTGGCAGCCGATGATCGGCTGCACGCCGGCATCGACCGCGGCCAGGCGAAACTCGATCGCCCCGAACAGATTGCCGGTGTCCGTGATCGCGACCGCCGGCATGCCTTCCTTGGCACAAGTCTTCACCAGATCCTTGATGCGCACCGCCCCTTCGGACAGCGAATAGGCGGAGTGGAGACGAAGATGGACGAAATCAGCGTGCGGCATGGCGGCACCCTAGCGCATCCAAACCAGGCGTCCAGCAGTAGCGAGGGGATCAATTGACCCCACGCGCTGTGGGGATCAGAATACGTCCGAGCCCAGTGGCCGGAGACCAAGGAGAGCGTCGATGCGGAAGTTCCTGATCGCGGCCATGCTGGCGCTGGCCACCCCAGCCCTCGCCGCCGAACACGTCGTCACCATCAGTGGCAGTGAATACAGTCCGACGCGAATCACGGCCAAAGTGGGCGATACCGTGCGCTTCGTGAACGAAGATGCGGTGGACCACGCGGTGTTCATCCCCACCCTCGGCCACGCGATCGACCTCGGGTCCACCAAGAGCGGGGCGTCCACCGTCCTGCCCTTGCGCCGGGCTGGGCGGATTGAAGTGGAATGTGTGCAACATGGCCATATGGGCCTCCTGATCGTGGTGACCCAATGATCCGTACGCTCTTGGTGCTCGCCTGCACCGCCCTCGTCTCGCCTGCCTTCGCCGGGCCAGAACGGGTAGACTTTCCAACGGGCTATCAGTCGACGTTCTACGTCTACAACCAGGTCGAACGCCCGGACCGCACGCCGAACCAGATCCGCTTCATGTATGTGAACCGCGACGCGCTAGCGAAAGCCACCGGCAACGCACCCGCCCCCAGCGGCACGATCCTGATCATGGAAGACCGCTACGCCAAGCTTGGGCCCGACGGCCAGGCCGAACGCGATGCCGACGGCCGGATGATCCCAACCGACCGCGTCGCCGCCGTCGCCGTGATGGAAAAGCGCGATGGCTGGGGGGCGATCTACACGCCCGAAAAAGGCAACGGCGACTGGGAATACGCCGGCTTCGCGCCCGACGGCACCAAGCGCACGACCACGGACGCGCAGGTCGCCAGTTGCTTTAGCTGCCATCAATCGCGCCGCCAGCGCGACTGGACGTTCACGTTCATCAAGTACCTGCAAGACGTCGGCAAGTAGCCGGGCCGGCGAACCGGCCCGGCATCCCTGGCTACTGTGCCCGCAACAGTTCCGGCACGCGGATCAGCGCGATTTCGTTCTGATCGGCCCGGCCGAGCGTGCGGCCCATCGAGTATGGCAGGTTGTTGTCGTTGACGATCGCGATGTGGTCCGCGTCCACCACCTCGATGCCTTCCGGCCCCAAGTGCGGCATGCCGAAGCGCCCGTTGCGGCCGCCGATCTTCGCGCGGTTGTCCGGGTCCGCCATGTCGGTCAGGTCAATGAAGCCTGCGACATGGATGAAGCCGTTCGCATCGGTGCGCGAGAAATCCACTTTGTAGACCCGCTTGAACTTCGCCGGCACGTTGAAGCAATCGACGCGGGCGGGACCATTGCAGGCCTCGGCGGCACTGCCTTCGGTCGAATCATCGCGCTCGATCAACACGGCCGTGTTGGCGTCGATCATCTGAATGTCGCCGATCACGTTGTTGACATCGTGCAGGCCGTAGCGGAACTGGCGGCCGGTGTAGCGCTTCTCTGCAACCGAGAACTCCAAGATCCGCACGAAGCGGCGCTCACCGACGGCATCCCAAGCCGCCTTTTCCGCATCCCACAGCGGGCCTTCGAACATCACGTAGAGAAAGCGCCCATCGGGGGATGCCGCCATCGGCTCGAACCCGCGCGAGCGGCGCACTTCGAACGCGAGCGGACCCGGCACCGCCGGTGTCGAGACCATGTAGTGGTCGGGTGAGCGCACGACCTTGCCATCGACCATGGTCTGGTAGAGGCCCTGCAGCACACCGGCCATGGAGAATTCCAACAGGTAAGGGCCGAATTCATCACCGATCCAAATCCGGTCACCGACCACGCGCAAGGATTCGGGGTCGAAGTCGCTGCCCGTCAGATAGCGCTTCTCGGTGTTTTCCTGGGTGATCGCGAACGGCACTTTGCGCTCCGGATCGGTCAGGAAGATCGTGCGCAGGATCGCAACCGTGCCAGCGGCGAAGTCGGGCCGCACCTGGTGCACCATCAACAGCGCGTCGACCGAGTTGGCTTTCGAACCAAAGCCATTATCAGTCAACAGCCAGTAGCTGCCATCCGGGCCCTTGTGGATGCCGCTGATGCCCTGCACCGCTTGGCCGGGCAACGGCAGCTTGATCTCGGTCGTGCGCGGGGCGGCACGGTCGGACGGGAAGGATACGCCGGCGAGGCTTTCCATCGCCGTCGTGCGCTCACGGGTTTGGGCCGTGAACTTGCCGGTCGACTGGAACAGCGGTCCCGCGTCTGCTGGTGCAGCGACCAGCGTACGCGCCGGGATCGCCGCGTGGCCGGCCAGAGTGGCGGGAAACTGGGTTTGGCTGAGCGCCGGTGTGGCGGCCAGTACGGCGCAACAGCCGGCAGCATAGATCAGGCGCATGGTGGCATCTCCGCTCATCGCCCGCGACACTCGGGCGCCGCACCCCACCAGGGCTGAGTGACGCTGCCATGGCAGTGCCGTGAAACCCTGAAGACACCTCTGCCCCTTGGGTGCGCTTGCCAGCATCCCCGCTGAAGCAGATACTCAGGGGGTAACGGATGCTGGCACCATGAAATCCAAATCACCGGGATCTACCCCATGAGCACGGTGTCAGGCCCGGACTGGTCGCACCGGCTTGGCCGCGTCCAGCGGGCACCGATCTGGCATCCCGTGCGCTGGGGGGCGAAGACCGCGAGCGTCGTGGCGCTTGGCCTGATCGCCCTGTTGACGGCGCTGGTGCTGTGGCTCGCCTCGAACTGGATTGCGGCGACCCGAGAAGGGTTGAACCAGCAAGCGCGCGAACAGATGGCCCGCACGTCGGCCACGATCGTCGAGCGGGTGCGCGATCTGCTCGACGACGCGGAGCATGCCGCGCAACGGGTAGCCCAGGTCGCGCGCAGCACTGAGATCAGCCTTTGGGACGCGCCGGAAAACCAGCTTGTAGAAGTGCTGGCAGCAGAACTCGCGGTCGCGGGCGATGTGGAGAATGTCTATATCGGTTTCCCCGACGGTCGCTTCCTGCGCGCCGGACGCGTGCCGGTACACGTCACAGCCGAGCTGCCGCAGGCCCAAGAACTGCGCCAGCGCCTGGACCCAAGGCGCGGCATCCAACGCTCGCAATGGCAGTACCGCGGTCAAGGCGGTGTTGCCGTCGGCGAGGAACAGCGCGATGACGGATTTGATCCGCGCACACGCCCCTGGTTTGTCGCCGCGACTGCCGCCCGGGCTGAGGTGTGGACCCAGCCCTACCCGTTCTGGCTGACCGGTCGCCCAGGGGTCACCTACGCGATCCCGCTGCCCAGTGGCGCGGTTGTCGGTGTCGATATCCGGCTCGACCGGCTGGCGGACTTCGTGCGCCAACTCGCCCGCGATCCCGCGATCGAGATCGCGATCGTCGACCACGCGGGCGGTGTGCTCTCCACCCGCGCTGACTTTATCGCGCCCACCCGCCAGCGCGATGAGCTGCTCACCATCACGGCGCTGGGCCCACCCGCCCTCGCGACGCTGTGGCAGCTGAGCCGCACCGCTCAGAGCCAGCCGATCAGCTTCGATCAGGATACGCGGGTGGGTATCGGCGCCACCATCCCGGT
>JAAFHH010000103.1 GCA_013297545.1 Alphaproteobacteria bacterium | reverse complement strand
TCTACCTCACGTTTTTCGCGCGCGGCTACACCTACTCCGTCCTCGGCCTGTTCGAGACCGACATCCACCTGGTCGGCAGCAGCGCGCCGCGCCAGCCGCTCTATATCCTGGGTGCTGACCGGCTCGGTCGCTGCGTGTGGAGCCGGATGGTGCAGGGCACCCAGATCTCGCTCTCGGTTGGCCTGGTGGGTGTGTTCCTCTCGCTGACCATCGGGGTCGTGCTTGGCGGGATTTCTGGCTACTACGGCGGCAAGACCGATTTCGTCATCCAGCGGGTGATCGAGTTTATCCTGTCGCTGCCGACGATCCCGATCTGGCTCGCGATGGCAGCAGCATTGCCGCAAGATTGGCCGGCGACCACCCAGTACTTCATGATCACCATGATCCTGGCGCTGACCAGTTGGGCGCAGCTTGCCCGCGTCGTGCGTGGCCGGTTCTTGAGCCTGCGCACGGAGGAATTCGTCACAGCAGCGCGTCTCGACGGCGCCTCCGAAGGCCGGATCATCTTCCGTCACATGCTGCCAAGCTTCATGAGCCACATCATCGCCAGCATCACGCTCGCCATCCCGGCGATGATTTTGGCGGAGACCTCGCTCTCCTTCCTCGGCCTTGGCCTGCAGCCGCCCACCATCTCCTGGGGCGTGCTGCTGCGGGAAGCGCAGAACATCCGCTCGATCGCAACCGCCCCCTGGTTGTTCGCGCCAGGGGCGGCTGTGGTGGTCGCGGTGATGGCGCTCAACTTCCTCGGCGATGGTCTGCGCGACGCCGCTGACCCCTACAATAAGTGAGTGCCCGTGTCTGATCTCGTCCTCCAGGTGCGTGACCTGGTCACCCACTTCCCAACCCGTACTGGCGTCGTTAAGGCCGTCGACGGCGTGTCGTTCGACATCGCGCGTGGCAAAACCCTCTGCGTCGTTGGCGAAAGCGGCTCTGGCAAGAGTGTGACGGCGCGGTCGATCCTGCAGATCGTCGACCAGCCCGGCCGGATCGTGCAGGGATCGATGGTGCTGCGCCACGCCGATGGCAGCACGACCGATCTCGCGACCCTGCACCCGCGCAGCCAAGCGATCCGCCGCGTGCGCGGCCGGGAGATCGCGATGATCTTCCAGGAACCGATGTCATCGCTCTCGCCCGTCCACACGGTGGGCGACCAGATCATCGAAGTGCTGCAGCTGCACTTGGGCATGGACAAGCTGGCGGCGCGCAAACGCACGATCGAGCTGCTGGAGCACGTCGAAATCCCGCGCGCCGCGACCGCCGTTGATCGCTACACCTTCGAATTCTCCGGCGGTATGCGCCAGCGCGTGATGATCGCCATGGCGCTCGCCTGCAACCCGTCCCTCTTGATCGCGGACGAGCCGACCACCGCGCTGGATGTCACCACGCAAGCCGAAGTGATCGATCTGATCAAGCGCCTGCAAACCGAACACGGCATGGGGGTGATGTTCATCACCCACGACATGGGCGTGGTCGCCGAAGTGGCCGATGATGTGCTGGTGATGTACCACGGCAAAGTCGCGGAATACGGCGATGTCGACACGATCTTCCACGCGCCGAAGGACCCCTACACCCAGATGCTGATCGGGTCGGTGGTGAAGCTGGAACAGAAGGCGGAAATTCGCCTGGCACGGGAGCCGATCCAGGAAGCCGCACCCGCGGTCATCGATGTGCGCAACCTCACGATGGAATTCGGATCCCTGAAAGCCGTGAACGATGTCTCGCTCACCGTGCGCGCGGGTGAGACGCTCGGCATCGTGGGCGAAAGCGGCTCTGGCAAAACCACCATGGGCCGCTGCCTGCTCAGGGTCTATCAGCCGGCAGCCGGCGTGATGAACTACATCCGCGGCGATGGCAGCACGATCGATCTGGCGTCCGCGGCAGGGGCTGACTTGAAGGCCTGCCGGCGCGAAATCCGCATGATCTTCCAAGACCCCGTCGGGTCCCTGAACCCGCGCATGACCGTGGCCCAGGTGATTGGCGAGCCGCTGCTGGTCAACGGCATCGCCAAGGGCCGCGACCTTGATGACCGGGTCGCGACCTTGATGGAGAAAGTCGGCCTCAACCCCGATTGGCGCGAACGCTACCCGCACGCGTTTTCCGGCGGCCAGCGCCAGCGCATCGGCATTGCGCGCGCGATTGCCCTGCAGCCGCGCGTGATCGTGGCGGATGAGGCGACCTCCGCCCTCGACGTCTCGATCCGCGCGCAGATGCTGGATCTCTTGATGCAGTTGCAGGACGAACTTGGGCTTTCTTACGTGTTCATCAGCCACGACATCGGCGTCATCCGCTACATGTGCGACCGGGTTGCCGTGATGTACCGCGGCCGCGTGGTCGAAACCGGATCGACCGATCAAGTCTGCGACCGGCCGACCCACGACTATACCAAGGCGCTGTTATCCGCGATCCCGCGGCCGGACCCGCGCGCCCGTTCGATCCACACCCGCCACCGCTATTCGGAATAGGTGCGCTCCCATGAAGATCACCGGCATCCGCACCTTCTTGATGCAAGTCGATGCGCCGAACCTGAAGGGCTGGGCGTCCGACGGATCGTTCGGCACGCGCGCTGGATCGAAGGGCCTGACCGGCACGCGCAACTGGCTGTTCGTCAAGGTCTACACCGACGCCGGCATCACCGGCATTGGCGAGTGTTCAGGCTGGCCGCGGGTGATTGAAACCGCGGTAAACGACCTCGCGAACGTGCTGGTCGGCGAAGACCCGACTCACATCGAACACCTGTGGCAAAAGATGATGACCGCGATCATGGGCCACGGCATGACCGGCACGGTCGGTGGCGGTGCGATGACCGGCATCGACATGGCGCTGTGGGACATCAAGGGCAAAGCCTTGAACACGCCAGTGTGGAACCTGCTCGGCGGCAAGCTGCGCAACCAGATCCGCATCTACGCCCACGCCAACACGCCCGAGGTCGCCAAGGGCTTGGTGGCGCAAGGGATCACGGCGCTGAAGTGTGGCGGCGTCTCAAGCCCGGTTGCCAAGGTGGCGGCGATCCGGGACGCCATTGGCCCAGACATCGACCTGATGATCGACATGCACGGGCCCCCCTGGATGACGCCGGGGGATGCCGTCTCCCTCGCCCGCGCGCTGGAGCCCTATCATTTGACCTGGATCGAAGACCCGATCGCGCCGGAAAACTTGGCCGGCTACCAGCGTCTGCGCAACAGCACCAATATCCCGCTCGCGGCTGGCGAGCGGATGGCGACGATCTGGGGCTTGCGCGAGTTGATCGAACAGGAACTGGTGGATGTGGCACAGCCCGATACTGGCCGCGCCGGCGGCATCACCCAGATGAAGAAGATCGCCGCGATGGCGGAGGCGCACCACATCATGATGGCGCCGCACTCCGGCTCCCTCGGGCCGGTTGCGGAATACGCAGCGCTCCACCTGATGGCCGCGATCCCGAATGCGCTGATGCTGGAACGCATTGAGAATGACTGGCCGGGCCGTGCCCGCACGATCATCCCGCATCCGATCCAACACAACGGCTTCCTCACGGTGCCCGACGCCCCCGGCCTCGGCTGCGACATCGACGAGGCGTTCGTCGCTGAATATCCATCCGAGTGCAACGTCTCAAACCCCGGCATCGCGGGCAGTGGCTCCTACGCCGACGGCACCGATGCTGAGCACGTCTACGTGCAAACCCGGCTGAAACGCGCCCGCTACTTCACCGCTTGAGAGGTCCCCATGCTCTCTGATACCGCCCGTGCCATCCTCGCCAAGTCCTCAACCGCAACCTTGACTACCATTCTGTTCAAGAAGGGCCTGCGCAACGTCTACCTGCAAGGCGTACAGCCCTTGGCGCGCGGGCGGCCGAACATGGTGGGTGAAGCGTTTACCTTGCGCTACATCCCCGCGCGCGAAGACCTCGACCACATCGGCGTGTTCGCCGGCACGGCCCACCCGCAGCGCCGTGCGGTCGAAGATATCCCGGCGGGCCATGTGCTGGTGATGGATTGCCGCGGCGATGCGTCGGCCGCGTCGGCTGGCTCGATCCTGGTCACCCGCATGATGGTGCGCGGTGCGGCTGGTGTGGTGACCGACGGCGGCCTGCGCGACAGCTACGAAATCGCGGACATGGCGATCCCCTGCTACACCCGGGCACCCTCGGCCCCGACCAACCTGATCAAACACCACGCGGTCGACATCAACGTGGCGATCGGCTGCGGCGGCGTGCCGATCTACCCTGGCGACATCATGGTGGGCGATGGCGAAGGGGTGGTGTGCATCCCAGCCGAACTCGCCGAAGCCGTTGCCGCCGAAGCCGTCGACCAAGAAGCCTTCGAGCGCTTCGTGATTGAGCGTGTGCGCGGCGGCCAGGGCATCTTCGGCCTCTATCCACCCAACGACGCAACCAAGGCAGACTACGCCGCCTGGCGCGCAAGCCAGGGGTAGCGGGGCCGCACACCATCGCCCTACACTCCCGCCCACATCAGTGGGAGGATGATCATGGCGTCGGTTCGGCATCTGGTTGCAGTGTCCCTTGGCTTGGCGGTTGCCGGCTGTGTGCAGGGTGTTGAGTTCGGCAATGTCTCGCCGGAAGTGAATGTGACGGCTGCCCCGCCGCCGGCGAGCCTGCTGGCGTCGGAACAAGCGCGCGCGGCTGCGCTGCGCCAGCCGCTGTTTCCGGGCAACGCCACCTTCGCGGACGTGGAGCGGGTGTATCAGGGCTGGTTCCAGCTGGTCGGCTACAACCGCGTGCTGATGGCATCTGCAGATGGCGCGGTTGGCGGTGGCACGTCGTCAACGGGCATCGCGCGCGCGGTAGAAATCGCCAAAACCGATTGTGACGCCAACCGCACACGGCGCAACCTACAAGCCCCCTGCGTGGTGATCGCAGTCGATAACACTGTCTCGCGCGATCTCAACCGCCCGGTTGATCCGGCGACAGCAGCCGAGCGCGAAGGCGCAGTCTGGGGGGTCGGCCCGTTTGTGCTGACGCGCACCCAAGCCTTCGCCCCCCAAGTGGTGGCGGGCAACCCGAGCTACGCCAGCAATGCCGCAATCTTGTGGGGACCAGAGCGTGCAAAGGGCGTGATCATCTGGTCGCACGGCTTTGCCGGGATGAACCGCGAACAGCGCTTCGGCGCGCCGTTCCCCGTCGTCATGGCGCTCAACCGCGAGGGCTGGGACATCCTGCGCTTCGACCGCGACCCGGCCCTCGACCTCTGGGACAGCACGGTCACCCACTACCACCGCCGCCTGCCCCTGCTGAAGCAGGCGGGCTATAAGAAGATCGTGCTGGCCGGCCAATCGCTTGGCGGCTCGCTCGCGTTGTCGCTGCTCAGCTGGCCGAATGGCGGCATGATCGACGGCGTGATCTCGGTCGCCGGTTCCATTCCTGTACTGGCCGGCCGGCGGCTCGACCCGCTGAACATGGGCGCTTCCGGCACCCAGGCCGACAGCCAGGGTCGCCTCGACAACTGGCGCACCTTCGTCAACGGCCTGAACACCAGGGCGCGCGTGGTGCAGATCGGCTTTGCCGGCGACGAGCTCGCCCAATTCGCGCGCGAATCGCACCAGCACGCCCGCGAGGTGTTTCCGACCAAAGGCATCCCCTACCTCTCGATCGTGCCAGCGGACACCAACCGGTTCAACGGCCATGGCGCGGGCAGTGGCTGGGCGCTCGCGGCCGACTACGCGACCTGTATTCGGGTGTTTCTGGAAGATGGACGGCGCGATGCCTCGTGCCGGGCGGATGCGGTGATGCCGGGGCGGTAGGGGGGAGCGACATCATGGGTGCGGCAATCATCAGCCTGATCGGTACCGACGTGCTGTGCTGGCATGACGGGGCGGAAGATCGAATCCCACTCGCCACCCTGCGGCCGAAGCTGCAGGACTGGGCGGCGCGCTATGACCGCGTGCCGGAGGATACGGCAGCATTGCTCGCCATCGGGCGGGAGATGGTGGCGGCGCTGAACCAAAGATGGGTGACCAACTGGATCAATAGCACCGGAACGCTGGCGCTGGAGGTGCAGGTTGATCCCGCGCCCTCGGCTGACGCGACGCTGTTGCTGGATGCGCCGTGGGAAGTGCTGGCGACGGACAATGGGCCGCTGGTCGCAACCATGAGCGGCTTCAGCGTGCTGCGGCGGATTGGCAAGCCGAAGCCGCCAATCCCGCCCCAGCACTCTGACCTCAAGGTGCTGTTCATGGCCGCCGCACCGGAGGGCGGCGATACCTTGGACTACGAACAAGAAGAAGCCGGAATCCTAAAGGCCACCGAACGCCAAGACCGCGTGCAGTTGGTGGTGGAGGAAAGCGGCTCCCTCGAAGGGCTGAACATCAGGCTAACCTCTGACGATGGCCCGTTTGAGGTGTTGCACCTCACCTGTCACGGTGGGTTCACCAGCCAAGGGGTGCCGGTGCTTGAATTGGAACAAGACACCGGCGCCGCCGACGCCGTGCCCGCAGCCAGGCTGATGGGCGAACTCGGGCCCAACCCCCCGCCTCTTATCGTGGTGTCCGCCTGCCTGACGGCAGCGAGAGGGGCGAACAGCTACGTGCCATCCCTGGTGCGCCAGCTAGTACAGCAGGTGCCAACCGTGATCGGGTGGGATGGCTCGGTCTACGACGGCGCCGCGCGCGAGTTCGCGACGGAACTTTACAAACGCTTGAGCGAAGGCGCCTCGGTCACCGACGCCGCTGCGGCCGCCCGCAAGCTGCTGTGGCAGGGCGATGTGAACACCACAGTGATCAGCCGGCACTGGCACCTCGCCCGCGTCTACGCCGGACCGCAGGGCGGTGGCGCACTGACCCGAACCGGCATGCCGCGGCGCAAGCGCCCGGCGGTGGCGCCTGAATTCCTCGATCCAGACCGCCACGAGCGACCAGTCGCCAGCCGCGCCCTGTTCGTCGGCCGGCGGCGCGATCTGCAACGCGCGATCCGGGCGTTTGAGGCACAGCAGAGCGTGCTGGTCTACGGCCTCGGCGCCGTCGGCAAGTCGAGCCTGGCGGCGCGCCTCACTTCGCGCGTTCGCCTCCACCCCGTCGTGGTGTTTGGCCGCTACGATGCGCCGAGTATCGCCGAACAAATCGCCGCCGCGATACCGGCCAGCACGCGTGACGTCTGGCTCAACAGCCAATACCAAGGGTTGGTGAATAATCCTGGCGGCCTGGCAAGCGCCATCGAAGTCGCACTGACCGACTATCTGTTCGATCACCCAATCCTGCTGATCATTGATGACCTGGAACGAGTGTTGCAACCACCCACGCCAGGCCAGGACTTGAGCCTTGTGCAGGATGAGTACTACACGGCGATCAGCTGCGTGCTGCGGGCGTTCCAGAAAGCGATCACCGACACAGGCAGCCGGTCGCGCGTGCTGTTCACCAGCCGCTATGACATCACGGTCCCCGATGGCAAAGGCGGCGACTTCACGAAGGGCCTCGCGCGGATTCAACTGCGCGCGTTCGACCAGAAAACCGGCGAAAAGCAGTTCTGGGCCGCTGCCCGCCTGACCCCTGCCGCCTCACTCACCGACGCCAGTATGGCTGTGTCCGCTCGCGCCATCGCAGCCGCCCGCGGCAACCCCGGCTTGCAGGACTTGCTGACCCGCCCAATCCTGGCGGGGGAAACCACCGCTGCCGAAGCGGCGATCGCCAAGATCGAAGCGTATTATGCCAGCAGCCCGCTTGATGCTGTCGCGGCCAGCATCATCGCGGAGGGTGAGGCAGGTGATCCGGACAACGCCCTTGCCCTCCACTTCCGGCGCCTCTCGCTGAAAACCTACCGTGATGCGCTGACCGACGATGAACGCCGTACCCTGACCGCGGCCAAACTGTTCGAAGAAGAAGCACCGTTCCCCATAACCGCATTGACCGCCGCTGCCGCCGCCTACGGCGTTGCCGAACCCGGCGCCGCTGCCAAGCGCTTGATCGCCCTTGCCCTCCTGGATGATGTGGGCACCATCGACAAACACCCGCACGCTGCTGTCGGCGCTTTGCCCGGGCGGCTGGTGCCGGACCTCGCGACAAGCGACAAAGCCCCGCTCGCCGCCGCGGCCTTGCCCGCACTTGCAGCCGCCTGGTGCGACCAGGATGGCGATTTCCCGAACGACCGCCGCAGCCGGCATGCAGCAGAAATCGCGCTCACGGCCGGCACCGACGCAGATCTCTTGAATGCGGCCGGCGCCAGGGCCGTGCGCTGGCTGCGTTGGTCAGCCCACATGCCGCCAGCCGCCATGGCACTGACGCGGCGGATCATGGCGGCACTTGCCCCGCTTGGCGGGACGCCTTCTACCGAGTTGCTGCTGTCAGCAGCCGACGTGGCACAGCTGACCGGCGATGCTCACTCCTCACGCGCTTGGCTCGAACAGGCGAAGGCCGCTGTGGCTGCTGGCTCTCCGCAGGAAGCCAGCGTGTTCCTACGCCTTGCAGACATGGAGGCCCGAGAGGGCCGACCAGACACAGCAATGGAGTACGCAACCCGCGCCGCCACCCTGTTCCAGGCGCATGCCATGGCGCAGGACCGCGCCTTCGCCATGGGCAAGATCGCGGACATCCTAGAGGCACGCGGCACCCTCGATGAGGCCATGCGCATCCGCGAGGAGGAAGAACTCCCGGTCTATCGCCAGCTGGGCGATGTCCGATCCGCCGCCATCACCATGGGCAAGATCGCGGACATCCTAGAGGCACGCGGCACC
>JAAFHH010000102.1 GCA_013297545.1 Alphaproteobacteria bacterium | reverse complement strand
AAAGGCGCGATGGGCGAACAGCTCGCTCCAGTGCGCCCGCAGCGGACCGGCCAGCCGGCCGCGGGCGGCGTTCAAGTGTTCGGCTGCGACCAGCTGATGATAGTGACGCACGGGATCGTGGGTATCGGAGAGCACGCGGCTGGCAAACGTCTCGCGGGCGTCTGCCCCGGCTGCCGGCTCGCCCTGTTCGATCAGTGCGTGGACCAGGCTTGCGTTCACCGTGTCATCATCAGCGTTACTGAGCGTAGCCGCGGCCGCTTCGATCGCGAGTTCGTGCCAACGACGCTCGGCCGTCAGCCCGGCCAAGACGAGGTCGCGCGCGCGGGCATCGTCCGGCACGGCGGCCCGGTATGTTGCGAGTACGCGGTAGGCATCTTCACGCGCACCCGTCGTCCAGGCGTGGCTGGCGGCTCGGTAGGTCTCCTCCCACAGCAGGCTCACCGGATGCATCGGGGCAAGCGGTGGTCGAGGTCGGCCAAGACAGCGCGGCAGCGTGCTGCTTCGGCGGGGCTCAACAGCGTGGGTGTTGGTCGGCTGCCCGCGGTGACAAAGTCGCGGACCACGGTCTGCTCAACAATCCGGCCGCTCTCGGCCAGATAGTGATGGAACGGCGTGCCGAACTGCAGGCGACGATACATCGCCTCAGCCTGTTCGCGTGCAGTCCACAGACCTTGGTTGGTCGCCCAATAGTCGACGCTGGCGCGGTCGATCGCGGAGGTGTTCGCGGCAAAGCCAGCGACAAAGCGGTTCTGCTTGGCGAACCAGCGGCCGAAATCGCGGTAGGAGAAGTGCAGGCAGGTGATCTCCGGTGCCGGCACCAGCTTTGCGTTGCGGCTGATCGCGACGTGATTGCCCGGCAACACGATCGGCAGGCTAGACGCTCGCACCCACACTTTCTGGATCTGGGTCATGACGGACAAGAGATTATAGTCCGCCATAACATAGCCGTGGAGACACCGCGGCAAAGGATCGACCAGGCAGCGCGTGGCGGCGTGGAACGGTGGCTGTCCGTTCAGTCCTGCGTCCGCGTCCAACAGCATCAACTGGCTGGGGATGGCCAGCACGGTTGCATCCGCAGCCCACCCCTGGGTTGCAGCGGCGATCGCATCGGCGAAGGATCCGCCGGAGGGTGAGAAGAATTCGTCCGCGTCGCCCAGCAGCACCCAGTCCGCATCGAACGCCTCGCGCGCGAGCCAAGCCATGCGGGTCGACCATTTCGACTGGTCCATGTCCTGCACCGGCTCGTCGATGATGACCAGCGGCAGGCGCGTCGCCAACTGGTCCAGCAGCGCGCGCGTGCCATCGACCGAGCCGTTGTCGGTCACGATCGCGGCATCGATGCCGTGGGCGAAGTGCCAATCCAGGTTGGCCTCCAGGATGTCGACCTCATCGCGCACGGCGAGCGCCAAGACCAGCTCCCGCTTCGGTCCGGCTGGCGCTGGAGTGCACGGACTGCCCGGCGTGGACAGGCCGCGCTCCACATCGCGATCAAGGTCCAGGCCGGCGGTGACCGCGATCGCATGGTCTGCCATCAGCTGACGCACGGCCACGAAGTCGCCGCCACTGAGCAGATCCCACGCCAAGGCGAAGTGCTGGTTAGGCGGCGTATTGGGCAGTTTGGCGCGGAAATTGGTCCAGCGCGTCGCGCTGAACTGCTGGCGGACAGTCACCGCGTCGGCAAACTGGCCCGTTTCCACCAACGCAAAGACCAGCAAGCCATTGATCAACTCGCTGTCTGGATAGCGTTCGCTGAGGTGCTCTAGGAAAGCCTTAGCCTCGCGCCACCTTCGGTAGCGCACGATCAGATTGGCCAGCATCGGTGCCGCCGCGAGATCATCGACGACAGCGGCGGACGTGATCCGATACGCATCGTCGATGTCACCAGCCTCCACCAAGGCCGTCACCACTGCGTCGCGTGCCGAGGTGCTGAAGGCGGCACAGTGCGCAATGGCACCGCGCCGTCGCAGCAGACCGAGCGCGGTTGCGACTTGTCCGTCCGCAACCAGCGCTTCCGCCTCGCGCACCAGCAGGTCGGCCGCGGTCATGACCCGGCGGGGATGGTCACTTGCGTCTGGTGGCCAAGACCCTCAATGCCAAGGTGCATGGTCTGGCCCGCGACCAGATAGACCGGTGGCTTCTGGCCAAGACCCACACCCGGTGGCGTGCCGGTGGAGATGATATCGCCCGGCTCCAGGGTCATGAACTGGCTGATGTAGTGCACCAAGTGGGCGACCCCGTAGACCATCGTGCGGGTCGAGCCGTTCTGGTAGCGCTTGCCGTCGACGTCTAGGAACATCGCGAGGTTCTGCGGGTCCGGCACGTCGTCGCGGGTGACCAGCCAGGGCCCGATCGGGCCGAAGGTGTCGTGCGACTTGCCCTTCATCCACTGGCCCTGGCGGTGCATTTGAAAGTCCCGCTCCGACATGTCGTTGACCACGCAGTAGCCGGCGACATGGGCCATCGCGTCGGCTTCGGCGACGTACTTGGCGCGCGTGCCGATGATGACGCCGAGTTCGACTTCCCAATCAGTCTTGACCGATCCGCGCGGGATTTCGACCGGATCGTTCGGGCCGGTGATCGCGCTGGTCGCTTTGAAGAACAGGATCGGCTCCGGCGGCACCGTCGCCCCGGTTTCAGCCGCGTGGTCGGAATAGTTCAAGCCGACGCAGATGAATTTGCCAACCCCCGCAACGCACGGACCAAGGCGCGGGTTGCCCTCAACCAGGGGCAAGCTTGCGGGATCCAGCGCCTTCAGGCGGGCGAGCATGGCATCGCCGAGCGCCGGTCCGGCGACATCCGCGATCACGCCGCCGAGATCGCGGATCTGGCCGGTGGTATCCAAAAGACCTGGCCGTTCCCGGCCAACGGGTCCGTAGCGAAGTAGGCGCATCGTGTCCTCCCAATCGGTGCGGCGACAGCGTCGGCTAAACCTGGATGCGCGGCAAGCGTTGGTCGAGGTCGGTGAGCACCGCGGCTGCGCGGGCGCGCTCCTCAGCGGTCAAGGGGGCGAGCGGCGGCAGCACGGGATTGGCAAGAAAGTGCCGCACCTCATCGCGTTCCACGATCCGGCCCGCCTGCTTCAGCCAACGGTGGTAGGGCGTGCCAAAAATGGTGCGGTGGTAGAAAGCCCGGCACGCGGCCTCGTCATCGATCACCGCGGCGGTGCGCTGCCACATCGCGGCACTGTCGCGATCGAGGGCGGCCGTGCTGCGGCCAAAGCTCTCGACCCACCGCTGCAGCTTGCGCCGCCAGTGCGCGAAGGATCGGTAGCTGAAGTGCAGGCAGTCGATCATGGGTGCGGGCACGATCAGCGCGTCGCGGCTGAACGCGCTGTGATTGCCCGGCAGCACCAAGGGCAGGGCGGATGTGCGCACCCAGACCTTGGGCATTGGGGTCATGACGGCATTCAAGTTCAGGTGCGGTAACAGAAACTGGTGCTTCAAGCGTGGCAGCGGGTGGACCAGGCCGAGGCGCGCGTCATGGAAGCGACCGGTTTCGCCATAGCCGGCCTCAGCCTCACCCAGCATCATGGTTTGGTGGATCTGCAAGATGGTTGCGGCTTCAAACGGCGGTGCCGTGGCCGCAGCGATGGCGGCAGCGAAGCCACCACGCGGCAGCCAGAATTCATCGGCATCCGACAAGATCGCCCAGTCCGCGCCCAGTGCCTCGCGGGCGAGCCAGGTCATGCGGGTCGACCACAGGGACTGGTTCATGTCTTGGCACGGCTCGTCGAGGACGAGGATTGGCCAGCGCCTCGCCAGCTGATCCAACAGCTGGCGCGTGCCATCGACCGACCCATTGTCTTGCACAATCGCGGCATCGATGCCGTGGGCGAACGACCAGCTGAGCCAGGCCTCGATGATCTCGATTTCATCGCGCACGCTGGCGACCAGCACGATTGGCCGCGCGGGTCCGTCCGGTGCGGTGGGGCCCGGGCTGCCAGGTGCGACGATGGGTCGGGACGGTTGGATCCGGTGGCCTTCGTCAAAACAGCCGCGGCGGACAAGTTCGGCCTTCACAGCCCGCGCGCCGGCGTAATCGCTGGTGCTGACCAAGGCCGTGACCAGCGCGTCCGCGGCTTGGTCGGACAGTGCCGCAGGGTCGCGCGCCAACGCCTGCACGTGATCGTGGCTGAACTGATCGCGCCGGGCGGTGGCGGTGGCGAAGTCCCCGCATTCGATTTCGGCGAGCGCCAGATGGGCGTTGTGGTTGTCATCGTTCGGCAGGGCTGGGGCCGTGCGCCGGCCGAGCACGACCGCGCGTTCGAAGTGCTGATAGGTTTGTGCCAGCAGGTGGACCAGGCGATTGCCGCGCTCGGACGCCGGCTCGACGACAAGCAAGGTTTCCAGCGTATCGAACGCGCGATCGACGGCACCGATGGCGCTCAGACGCTGGGTCAAGGCGATCGTTGCGTCGATATCGGCGGGGGTGAAGGCAAGGTAGGTTTCCAGCCACGCAATCGCCGTTGCGTCATCACCGAGCACGGCAATGCGCTCCAAGGCCGTCTTCACATCGACCCAGCGCGTCATCTCCGGCACCAGCGCGTCGTAGGCCTCGCGCGCCGTGGCGGCGTCACGCCGCGCGAGGTGCGCGTGGATCACGGACCAGCAGCCGGGGTGGCGCGCGGCCAAGGTGGCGAGCGTCTGCTCATCCAGCCGCGCCAACAGCCGATCCAGGTCAGCACCGTCACCGAGGGGGGCGAGCACGTCTGCGGCATTGCCGGGCTGACCGAGTTCGGTGAACACCGCCCCGAGCAGCTGCCGGGCGGCTGCCTGCATCGGGTCACGCGCCAGTATGGCCTGCAGGGCTGCAATCGCTTCGCCCGCGTGCCCCAGCTCCAAACAGTGTCGGGCGACGGCGATTGGGTCGTCAGCGGTCATGCCTGGTCCTCCGGTGCAAGGGGATCGGAGCGCTGATCCCTCGACCACGTCAAGGGGATCGGCTCATCGCATCATTGTGTTGGTGAGATTTGTTGACAGATTGAATTCGTATCATCATACAATGCATTGCGAAAATTAATGAATCGGTTGGCGGGGACAAAATGCGGACGTGGGTGGCGCTGGCGGCAATCGCCGTTCTGTTGGTCGGTTGTTCCAGTTCTGGCCCGGATCGCCGGGGGGACCGGTCGTATCATTCCACCCGCCCGACCAACTTCACGCCGCCCGGCCCGTCGCACGATCCCTGGGGGCCGTACATCGCGGAGGCGTCGGAGCGCTACGACGTGCCGCAAGCGTGGATTCGCGCGATCATCCAGGTCGAAAGCTCGGGCCAAACCCACCTGGATGGTCGGCCGATCACCAGCCGGTCGGGTGCGATGGGCCTGATGCAGATCATGCCGATCACCTGGGGCGACCTCGCACGCCGCCACGGCTTTGGCGATGACCCGCACGACCCGCGGGAGAATATTCTGGGCGGCACCGCCTACATCCGCGAGATGTACGACCGCTTCGGCGCACCAGCCTTTGCGGCCGCCTACAATGCCGGCCCCGGCCGGTTGACGGAGCACCTGCGCACCGGGCGCGCCCTGTCGCAGGAAACCACCACCTACATCGCCCTGGTCGCCCCGGCGATCGACGGCATCCACCCGCGCCGCTTGGCGAGCGTGCCGCCCGCCCAAGTCGCGGTGGGTGAACCCCCGCAGAGCCGGGCGCGCGCGGTTTATGCCGCCGCACGGCCAGGCGAACCCGTGCCATCGCGCGTCTCGCCACCCGTCCAGCTAGCCCAAGGCCCGAGCCGCAGCGTGATCGCAAGCCCCCTGCAGGCGCCACGCCTGCCAGCAGCCCCTGCGGCACCGGTCGCGGTTGCCCGCGCGCCTGCCCCAACTCCGAGCGGCTGGGGCGTGCAAGTCGGTGCCTTCTCCACCCCCGACCTCGCCCGCGCCGCCCTGCAAACCGTCGCCGCCGCCACCCCCGAACTCGCAAGTGGCCGCGCCCACCTGGTGCCGGTGCAAACCAACGTCGGCGCGCTGCATCGGGCGCGTCTGGTTGGTCTGACCGAAGAACAAGCGATCAGTGCGTGCTCTCGCTTGGCCCGCAGCGGCCAGGCCTGCACGCGCCTCAGCCCGGATCAGGCGGCGGGGTAGCCCCTCACCCCGCTGGCTTCGCGAGCAGTGCCGCCAGTGCTGGGTCGAGCCCGCGGCTCACCCGGCCGCCTGCGCGGGCGAAGGATCCTTGGGTCGCGGGGGGTAGCTTCAAGCGCACCAGCATCTCGCACAGCGGCACGGCACAGCTGATGCCATCGAGCAGCGGCACCGTGGCGCGCGGCTGCAGGAAGGCTGCCATGCCAGCCATTGCGGCCCCGCAGAGGACCACGACATCAGCGTCGTCGTGGTCGACGAGGTGGGCTGCGGCTGCCAGCACAGCGGCGTGCACTGCGTCAGGGTCGCTGTAGACTGTGGCGGGGGAGGCTTGGATCACCCTGATCCCAGCCAATCGGTCTTGCAGACCCAGCGCCGCCACGTGTTCCCGGTACAGGCCGGGGGTGCCGAACACCACCAAGCCGCAGCGCGCACCGACCATCAGCGCCGTGATGAGTGCTGCTTCGGTCATGCCGACCACGGGGATATCCACCAGCTCGCGCGCCGGATAGAGGCCAGTGTCGTAGGACACCGCCAGCAGCACAGCATCGACCGAGGCCGCGTGCTGGGCAGCGAGTGTCAGCACCATGTGCGCCGCGATTGCGTTTTCCGCGCGCGAATTGATGATCTGGGCGCCGAAGTCGCCGGTCACCGGCACGATCTCTGTGTCCTGCGACGCAGCTGCGCGCGCCGCGGCAGCACAGCTCTCCGTCACCGCCGCGGTTAGGTTCGGGTTGATCAGCAGAATGCGCATGCGTCGCTCCGGAGGGTGGCTGCGCAAACCATGCTGTGCGCCGCCGCAGCTGCCAAGCCGCCAAACGGGGCTGGAGTGTCTGGGGTGGGGCATCGCTGCATTTACGGGGAGTGCGACTTTGTGTATCTACACGTGCAATCTCGGAGGTTGGATCAATGCCGCTGAACATCCGGAACCCGCGTGCCGCCGAGCTTGCCCGTGATCTGGCTGCGCGTCGCGGCACAACGATGACGCAAGCGGTTATCTCAGCACTTGAGGCCGAGCTCGCGCGGGATCGGCAGCGCGGATCGGTCGCCGAACGCTTGCTCGCCGCTGCGCGAGCGTTGCAGGCGGGTGCCGGGCCCAATCGACGCCAGGTCACCAAAGAGGAAATTGATGAGATGTGGGGGCAGTAGCCGTCGTCGATCGAGGAATGCTAGCCGGCTTTCAGGCTAGCTCGCCTCGGCTGGACCAATCAGATCCCACAGATTGCCGTAGAGGTCCTCGAACACGGCGACTGTGCCGTAAGGCTCAAAGCGCGGTTCTTCACGGAAGCGTACGCCGCGGGCGAGGAATTCGGTGTGGTCGCGCGCGAAGTCGCTGGTGCGCAGGAACAGGAAAACGCGTCCACCCGCCTGATTTCCGATGGCCGCCCGTTGGTGATCGGTGGCTGCTTTCGCCAGCAGCAAACCCGTCTCAGCTACCGGTGTGGGTGACACGATGACCCAGCGCTTGTCGGCGTCAAGCGGCTCATCTTGGATCAGGCTAAAACCCAGTACCCGGACATACCAGTCGATTGCATGATCGTAGTCGTCGACCAAAATGGACATGAGGCTGACGAAGCGATCCATGGATGGCGCTCCGTACAGTTCGGGTGATCACCCAGCCATCGAGAATTTGGTGCGGGCGGTCGGAGTCGAACCGACACTCTGTCACCAGAACCGGATTTTGAGTCCGGCGCGTCTACCAGTTCCACCACGCCCGCGCGGCGCGCACTTTGGCGGGACTGGGGGCGGCTCGTCAACCCTTGGAAGCGACCGCAGGTCCGCTACCGGCCGCAAACGCGCGCAGCATGGTGTCGACGGCGCTCACCACGACGCGCTCGACGTCCTCTTCGGTTTCCGTGAGGCCGACCACCAGCATGTGCGGCCAGAACAGTACATCGTTGATCATGCCGAGGAACTGACGCACGGCGAGATCGACCTCGGGGATGTCGAGCGTGCCAGCGGCGATTTCGGCCTGTAGGTAGGTGCTCAGCCGCTCCAGGTAGGGCTTCTTACCCTTGTCGTAGAGCTCTTGGCCAAGCTCCGGGAAGCGCGGTACTTCGGCGATCATGACCCGAAACAGCTGGCGGATCTTTGGATCGGTGATGGTTTGGGCGTAGTCCCGGCCGATTTCTATGAGGCCGTCGGCGGGTGCACCGGCGTCGGGGGCGGGGGGCAGACTGTCTTCTTCGTTGCCCCAGACCCGGCGCATGATCGCGCCGAATATGTCCGCCTTGGTGCGGAAATGCTTGAACACGGTCGCGGTTGACACCTGCGCGCGCTCCGCGATCGAGGCGAGCGTCGCACCGGCGTAGCCCTTTTCCAGGATCTCTTCGACGGCAGCGTCCAGCACTTCGCCGCGCTTTGGGCGCCGGCCGGGGGAGGAGGGGCTCATGAGGGCTATCCTAGCGGGCTGGAAAAAATAAGTGAAGCCACTCACTTTTCCTCTTGATGATCCGGGCGGATGGATTAAATGAGTGAGTGCACTCACTTTATTCGGTACGTTTCAGGAGGATCCCCCCATGCCGACCCGCCGCACGACCGTCCTTGGCAGCTTGGCTATCGCCGCTGTTTTGACCGGAGCACCGACCTTGACCGCAGCTCAGCCCGCCGACATCAC
>JAAFHH010000101.1 GCA_013297545.1 Alphaproteobacteria bacterium | reverse complement strand
GCACGTAAGTGCCCTTGGAACAGCTGACCTCGAAGCCGGCAGTATCGCCCGCCACCGAAATCAGCTCCAGCGCGTGGATCGTCACTGGTCGCGCGGCAAGCGTCACCTCAACACCTGCGCGCGCCAGATCATAAGCCCGCTCGCCATCGACCTTGATCGCGGAGAATGCCGGCGGCACTTGCTCGATCGCGCCGCGGAACTGCGGCAGCACCGCGTTCAAAGCGTCTGCGTCGGGGATGACCTGGCTCGACCGGCTGGGGGTGCCTTCCTGGTCCGCGGTTGTCGTCTCGAACCCGAAACGAACGCTGAAGCGATAGGATTTCGTGCGATCGACCAGGAACGGCAGCACCTTGGTCGCCTCCCCGAAGGCGAGCGGCAGGATGCCGGTCGCCAGCGGGTCGAGGGTACCAGCGTGGCCGCACTTGGCGGCGTTTAACAGCCAGCGCGCGCGGCCAACCACGGCGGTCGATGTCACCCCCAGCGGCTTGTCGACGATCAGCCAGCCATCAAGCGTGCGGCCCTTACGCCGGGCCATTGCTGCTGCTGAGCAATTGGTCGAGGCGGGCGGCTTGGTCGAAGGATTGGTCCGGCTCGAAGTGCAGCTGGGGCGAGAACTTGAGGGTGAGATCCTGGGCCACCTGGCCGCGCAGCCAGGCGGCAACGCGCTTCAAACCCTTCACCATCTCCACCGCATCACCGCCACCGAGCGGCGTGACAAAGCAGGTGGCGTGGCGCAGATCCGGGCTCATGCGTACTTCACTGACCGTCACCAGCGCCCCGCCGCCCAGCGCATCAAGGGCTGGATCGCGGGCTTCGCCGCGGGCAAGCACCTTGATCAGCGCGTGCCGCACCGCTTCGCCCACTCTTAACTGGCGTTGGGTCGGCGGGCCGCCGCGCTGACGCGTCATGCAGCGCGCACCTTTTCCAGCATGTCGGCCACCGCGGCTTTCAGCTTGATGGTCTGGCCTTCGACTTGGCCCGCGACCATCAACAGCGATGCTGCCGCCCCGCCCGTCTCATTGGCGGCACTTTCGACTTCTTGGATGTCATCCATCACGCGCTGATTGTCTTCCGCCGCAACGTTGACGGCACGGGCGATTTCACCGGCAGCCGCGCGCTGCTCTTCGACCGAGGCTGCGACCGAGGTTGAAACCTCGTTCATGGTCTGAATGGTTTGCGCAATCGCCCGCACGGCTGTGACTGCCGCTTCGGTCGCACCGCGGATCGCACCGATTTCCTTAGCGATGTCTTCGGTTGCGCGCGCGGTTTGGGATGCCAGGTTCTTCACCTCGGTCGCGACGACGGCGAAGCCCTTGCCAGCGTCCCCCGCACGGGCTGCTTCAATGGTCGCGTTGAGCGCCAGCAAGTTCGTCTGTTCCGCGATCTCGGAAATCAGCTGGACGATTTCGCCGACCCGATCGGCCTGCAACGACAGTTGCTGGATCGTCTCACCGGCGGTATCCGCCTGCGAGACGGCTTGGCCCGCGATCGAGACCGAGCCTTCGACTTGACGGCCAATCTCGCTGATCGAGGACGACAGCTCACTGGTCGCCGCCGCGGACGTCGTCACCTGGTTGGTGGCGGACTCCGCCTGCTCGTTGACTGCTTGCGCCTTGCGGTGCAGCTGCTCGGCCGTCGCTGCCAAGCCTTGCGCCCGGGTGGTCATGCGATCGGTGGCACTCGAGAGCGCGTCAATGACCGTCGCCATCGTCTCATCGAACTTGCGCGCGGCGACCAACAGCTCGTTGGCTTTTTCCAGCTCCAGGCGTTGCAGCTCGGCGCGCTCCGCATCGGCTTGGCGGCTCGCATCAATCTCCACCAGCATGGTGTTGAAGCCGCTGGCGAGATGACCGAGTTCATCCCCGCTCACCCATGACGCCCGCAGGCTGTAGTCACCGGTCTCGCGCACACGGTCGGCCAGCTGGGCCAACTGCCGCACGGGCCGCGCGATCGACAGCGCGATCACCGCGACCAGGAACACCGCCGTCACCACCAGCACCAACGCGATGCCAAGCTCGATCACCATCGCGCGGTAGAAGCCAGCGATGCGCTGGTTCAGCAAGCGGTCGAGTTCACTGACCGACACCGCCCACAGCGCTTGCAATTGGGCGAGGGCGCGGGTTTCCAGATCATGCACGGCCGCCAAGGTCAGCCCCTGGCCTTGGCGCTGCAGCACCGCACCATCGAACCCAGCCGTCACTTCCGTCAGCACGCGGGCGAGTTCGGTGTGCGGCGGCAGCACGGAGGTGCGCAGCGACTTGTCGGCCGCGTCCGTGCCGCGCATCGCACCGGCAACCGCGCTATCCAAATCCGACACGGCGGATTCAAGCCCGCCCTTCGCGATCAGCACGGCCGTGCGCAGATCCGCATCCAGCGCGCCAGCCGCAACCACTTGCTCGGCCAGCCGCGCCATCTCGCTCAAGCGATCGACCAGGGCCGGCAGCTTGAGGACCGCGATGTCCATGACATAAAAACTGTCGAGATCGGGATCGAGGATCAGGTTCGAGGTATCGCCAATCCGAGTGATCAGCGCCCGCACGGCGGTCAGTGCTGCGGTCGCGGCCGGCGCACGCTGGGCCGAGTTGCCCATCGCCGCGATCAGCGCGCGGGTGCGGGTTTGCACCTCGGCCATTTGCGTGTTGGCGTCGAGCACGGGGCCTTGCGCCGCCAGTGCTGCGGCGACGGCTGCCAGCCGCTGCTCCACCGGTGCCGTGCGCCCTATCGCTGCCTGCTGGATCGCTTCGATCAGCAAGCGCACGGGGGCTACCACGGCGGTGCCCTGCAGTTCCTGCTTGGCGAAGTCGATCGCGACGTTCTTGGTCGCGACGGTTACCCACGCGAGGTAGGCGACCGGCAGCAAGAACACCACCACCATGGCCGCGAGCTTGCGCCCGACACTGAGAGATCCCATCACGACTCGCCTCCGGGGTTGCGTGCGCGAGCTATACCTGAGCAGGGCCCCCCCGTCAGGTATGATCTTGCCGCATCGAAATACCGCCGGCCGCTACAGGGTGCGCGCTTGCTCGATGATCTCGAAGCACTCGATCACATCGCCCTCGCGGATGTCGTGATAATTCTCGAACGCCATGCCGCACTCGAAGCCATTCTGGACTTCGCGCACTTCGTCTTTGAAGCGACGCAAGGTCTTCAGCGTGCCTTCGTGGATCACGACATTGTCACGCAGCAAACGAACCTTGGCGCCACGCTTGACCGAACCTTCGGTGACCCGACAGCCAGCAACTTTGCCAACCTTGGTGACATCGAACACTTGGCGGATTTCCGCGTAACCCAAGAACACTTCGCGCTGCTCGGGCGACAGCAGGCCAGAGAGTGCCGCTTTGACGTCATCGACCACGTTGTAGATGATCGAATAGTAGCGGATGTCGATGCCATCGCGCTTGGCCATGTCCCGGGCCTGAGCATTCGCGCGCACGTTGAACGCAATGATCAACGCGCTGGAGGCCTTCGCCAAGGTGATATCCGATTCCGAAATCGCCCCGACACCCGAATGCAGGATGCGTGGGGTGACTTCGTCGGTCGCCATCTTGTTGATCGACGCCAGAATCGCTTCCAGCGAACCGTGCACGTCGGACTTCACGACGATCGGCAGTTCCTTCGCCTCGCCGGCTTGGATGCGGCCGATCATTTCGGCGACGGTCGACCGGTTGGTGCCCTTCATCTCGCCGTCACGACGCTTGCGCTGGCGGAAGTCGGTGACGTCACGGGCCTTCGCTTCGTTCTCAACGACGATGAAATCGTCACCCGCAACCGGCACGCCTTGCAGACCCAACACTTCGACCGGCACGCCAGGGCCAGCGGCCTTGATCTGCTGGTTGCGGTCATCGACCAGCGCGCGCACCCGGCCCCATTCGGAGCCCGCGACGAAGATGTCGCCCGTGCGCAAGGTGCCGCGCTGCACCAGCACGGTCGCAACCGCACCACGGCCGCGATCGAGCTGGGCTTCGATCACCCGGCCTTCCGCACTGCGGTTCGGATTGGCGCGCAGTTCCAACACTTCGGCCTGCAGCAGGATCGCGTCTTTCAGCGCGGTCAGGCCATTGCCCGTGCGCGCCGAGACTTCGACGGCCTGCACATCGCCGCCCATGTCTTCAACGACGATTTCGTGGCTCAAGAGTTCCGTCTTCACCCGTTCCGGCTTGGCATCGGGCTTATCGCACTTGTTGATCGCCACGATGATCGGCACGCCGGCCGCCTTGGCGTGCTTGATCGCTTCGATCGTCTGCGGCATCACGCCGTCGTCGGCGGCCACCACCAGCACGACGATGTCCGTCACCGTCGCACCGCGGGCGCGCATTTCGGTGAAGGCTTCGTGGCCCGGCGTGTCGATGAAGGTGATCGTCTCGCCCGTCGGCAAGCGCACCCGGTAGGCACCGATGTGCTGGGTGATGCCACCGGCTTCGCGAGCCGCGACGTCGGTCTTGCGCAGCGAATCCAGCAGCGAGGTTTTGCCGTGGTCGACGTGGCCCATGATGGTCACGACCGGTGCCCGTGGCTCCAACGTCTCCGCCTCGTCGACCGGCCCGGACAGACCGATTTCAACATCGCTTTCAGACTGGCGCTTCGGCGTGTGGCCGAATTCGGTCACGATCAGCTCGGCCGTGTCGGCATCCAGCACGTGGTTGATGGTCGCCATCACGCCCTGACGCATCAGGCTCTTGATGACATCGCCGCCGCGTTCGGCCATGCGGGAAGCCAGTTCCTGCACCGTGATCGCATCGGGCACGATGACTTCGCGGATGACCTTTTCAACGCCGCGCTGCGCTTGGCGCAGGCGTTCGCGTTCGCGGGCCCGACGCATCGAGGCGAGCGAGCGCGTGCGATCCTGTTCCGGTTCATCGAGCGCTTGGGTGACCGAGAGCTTGCCGGTGCGGCGGCGCGGCTCGCCGCGCGGCGCCGCCGTTGGCCGCTTGGGCTGCTGCGGTGCGCCCTTGGCGGCGACGGCCCGGCGCGGCCGGTCTTCATCTTCGTCGTCAACTGCTTTGACGCCAACCTTGGCGGCAAGTTCGGCCGAAACCGCGACCCGCATCGCCGGTGCGACGCGCTCGACGCGCGTGTCGACCGAATGACCCGGCAGCGGGCCCTTTTCAATCTCAACTTCCGGCTTCGGCTTCAGGGCTTCTTCCGCCGCGCGCACGGCCGCTTCGGCTTCGCGGATGCGGGCTTCTTCTTCTTCGATCTTGCGGCGGGCTTCTTCTTCAACCCGCCGGCGCGCGTCTTCTTCTTCGCGCCGCTTGGCTTCTTCCACCGCGCGCTTGCGATCTTCTTCGGCCGCGATCTTGGCGAGTGCCAGCGCCTTTTCGCGCTGCGAGCGCTCTTCGGCCGTCAGCTCGCGCAGCACCGCCGGCTTGCGCGGCGGTTGCGGCGGCGGCGGTGGCACGCGCATCGGCGGCTCGTTCATCTGCACCGGCGGCGGGTTCGGGCGCGTCGGTGTCGTCGTGGTCGGCGGCGCACCGGGGGCCGGGCCGACCCGGGTCTTCTTCACTTCCACCGCGACGGTCTTCGACCGGCCATGGCTAAAGCTCTGGCGAACCGTATCGGTCTCCATCGGCCGCTTCAGGCCAAGCGTGCCTCGACCCAGGGTCAAGGGCTTCTTGGAGGATTGGTCGCTCTCGTTGCTCATTCCGACACCAGTTCCTATTCGTCGCCGCCGCGCAACGCGGCCAGACGTATCAACTCGACGCGCGCCCGGACAGCCAAGCCACCCGGTCGAATGCCCACATGAACCAACCGGTCGCGTGACCAAGGTCGGCCCAACTCTTCACCAGTCAGCGCGTCAACCGCGCTGCCCTGCATTTGCACCGCGAAGCGCTGACGCGGCTCCACAGCACCATCCACTGCCTGGGTCAATAAGGCGAGGTGGCGCTGTTTCAGCGCCACCGCGACCTGATCGTACCCCGCAACCGCGTGGCCCGCCCGGCGGGCGAGCGCGATTGCATTCACCGCCCGGTCGCGTACCAACCCCGTGAGGTGGCCCAGCAAGTCCGGCGGCAGCGTTACCGCGCAGCGGGCAGCGCGTGCGATCACGCCCTTGCCCATCGCCTTCAGCACTGCCGCGCGCTCAGCCTTGAGGTAGATCCCCCGGCCCGGCAACGCGTGATCTAGATCCGACACCACGGTCCCATCAGGGGCCAGGGTCAACCGCAACAACGCCTCAACGGCCAAGCGTTCGCCGGTCGCAACACAGCGGCGGATCGGGCCGTCATCCGGCTCTTCGTCCACCTCAGTGAGCTCGTCCTCACGCAGCGCCGTCGGCCTCCTCGAACCAGTGGGCGCGCGCTGCCATGATCAGCTCGTTCGCCGCTTCTTCGGAGAGTTCGTCCCGGCCGACGATCTCGATCAACTCGTCGGACGCAAGGTCCGCCACATCGTCGAGCGTCTTCAACCCCTTGCGGCCGAGTGCGACCAAGAACGCCGGCACCATGTGCGGCAACTCGCCAATCTCGTCCGCCACACCGAGCGAGCGCCGCTCGGTATCGAATGCAGTGTCGCGGGTTTCCAAGAACAGCCGGGCGCGGTTTTGCAGCTCGGTCGCGACATCTTCGTCGAAGCCTTCGATGCCACCCAGTTCATCAATCGCGACGAACGCGATTTCCTCAACCTTGGTGAAGCCTTCCGTGACCAGCAAGTGCGCGATCACGTCATCGACATCGAGCGCTTCGATGAAGCGGGCGGACCGGGTGCGGAACTCTTCCTGGCGCCGTTCGCTTTCTTCAGCTTCGGTCATGATATCGATCGCCCAGCCAGTCAGCTGGGAGGCGAGCCGCACGTTCTGGCCGCGCCGACCGATCGCCAGGCTCAGCTGGTCATCGGGCACGATCACTTCGATGCGGTGGGTGTCTTCATCCAACACCACCTTCGCCACTTCGGCTGGCGCCAAAGCGTTCACCACGAAGGTCGCCGGATTGTCCGACCACGGGATGATATCGATCTTTTCACCCTGCAGTTCACCCACGACTGCCTGCACGCGGCTGCCGCGCATACCGACGCACGCACCCACCGGGTCGATCGAGCTGTCGTAGCTGATCACACCGATCTTGGCGCGGCTGCCGGGGTCACGGGCGACCGCCTTGATGTCGATGATGCCGTCGTAGACTTCCGGCACTTCCTGAGCGAACAGCTTCGCCATGAACTGCGGGTGCGTGCGCGACAAGAAGATTTGCGGGCCACGGGTTTCGCGGCGCACATCGGCGATGTAGGCGCGCACCCGGTCGCCAACCTTGAAGATCTCGCGCGGCAGCAACTCGTCGCGGCGCAGAATCGCTTCGGCCCGGCCGAGGTCGACCGTGACGTTGCCGAACTCGACGCGCTTGACCAGGCCGTTGATGATTTCGCCCGCACGGTCTTTGTATTCGCTGTACTGGCGATCGCGTTCGGCTTCGCGCACGCGCTGCACGATCACTTGCTTGGCCGTTTGCGCCGCGATGCGGCCAAACTCGATCGGCGGCAGCAGGTCGACGATGAAGTCGCCCACTTCGGCTTCCGGGTTGCGCGCTTGCGCTTCGGCCAGCTGCATTTGCAGCGCGTCGTTGTCGACGACGTCGACGACTTCGAGGAACCGGCGGATGCGGATCTCACCGCTGGTGCGGTCGATCTCGGCGCGGATGTCGCGCTCCAGACCATACTTCGAGCGCGCGGCTTTCTGGATCGCCTGTTCCATGGCGATCAGCACTTCCTCGCGATCAATCGTCTTTTCCCGCGCGACCGCGTCGGCGACCTGCAGCAGTTCGGCGCGCGGCTGAAGAGCGGACATATCCATCGAAACCACCTCTGTCCTCAATGCTTCGGCCGGTCGGGCGATGACGCCAACAACTCGTCCGTCAAGACCAACTTCGCCTTGGTGATGGCGCTGAGCGGCACCAACCAAAGCTTCTCTTCTTCGACCAGGCGGACGCGTCGATCACTATCGACCCCATCCAACCGGCCCTTGAAGCGCTTGCGCTCCTCAATCATGCGATCGGTTTCGACGCGGGCTTCAAAGCCGCGGAACCGCTCGAAATGCTCCGGCCTCGTCAGCGGCCGGTCGATACCGGGCGAGGAGACTTCCAGCACGTATTCCGACTTGATCGGGTCGTGCACGTCGAGCAACGCCGATGCCGCCCGGCTGACGTCGGCACAATCGTCGACCGACAGTGCAGCTTGATCTAGGCGTTCGACCATGATCTGCAAGGTCATGCGCCGTTGCCCCATCAGCAACACCCGCACGATTTGGAAGCCCAAGCTTTCAATCGACGGCGCCAGGATCGCTTCAACCTTCTGGGCGAGCCCACTGGAGCGCAGATGCGGCGTGTCGCCCACCACAGGCGCGACAATCGGCGCCGCAGCGGCGGGGTCGCTCTCAGTCCGGTGGTCGTGCATCGTGTCGGTCAAGCGGTTTCCCAAACGAAAAAAAGTGGGCCGAAGCCCACCTCGCGATCGGCGATCCAAGGAGAACGCGCTGGGATATACAGCCCTTCGCTCAGCCTCGCAACCCGTTGCCGTCACCTTTCTGTCGCAAGGCCCGGCAATTTCGATCAAGCCCGGCATCGCGGGACGCGGCATGGTCGCGCCATGACGCCGCTGACCAAAGCCCTCTGGTTCATCGAATACCAGCTGCGCACGCCGCTCACGCTAGAGGCGATCGCGGGTGCGGCGAATGTTGGCGCCACCCACCTGGTGCGCCTGTTCGGGGCGGCAATCGGCCGCTC
>JAAFHH010000100.1 GCA_013297545.1 Alphaproteobacteria bacterium | reverse complement strand
AAACACCGTCATCGGCAAGGTCCATCGCTTGGGCCTAACGCCGCGCAAGGTGTTGGCACCAAAGCCGCAGCCGGTCCGGCTTTTGGAACTGAAGGGGCCGGTGTGCTGTTGGCCGATTGGCCACCCGGGCACGCCAGACTTCCGGTTCTGCAACGCGGTTGCGGCGTCCGGCAAGCCGTACTGTGGCGAACACGCCGCGGTCGCCTACGTCAAACAACGCCCGCAGCGTGAGCGCGCGGCCTGATCCAGCGGGCATCCCGCGGGTTGGGGCGCTGGCATTGGTCGTGCGTGGTGACCGGGTGTTGCTGGTCCAGCGCACCTTGCCACCGCACGCCGGCGCCTGGGGCTATCCCGGTGGGCGGGTCGACTATGGTGAGACCTTGGTCGCCGCCGCCTGCCGAGAATTGACCGAAGAAACCGGGTTGGTCCCCGTCGCGGCCGGCTTGGTCGATCTCTATGAGACCATCCCGCGCGATGCGGCGGGCAACGCCACCACCCATTGGGTGCTGGGCGCGGTTGCCATTCATGCCCCGGACGGCGAGCCCGTGCTCGACCACGAGGCGTCCGCCTGTGGCTGGTTTGGCCCCGAGGACTGGCCGCAGCCGCTGATCCCTGGCGTCGAACGCCTCGCGCAACGCGCAGTTGAATGGGGGAGTTCCCAAGCCGGAAAAAACTCGTTAGCGTCGGGCTGATCACCGCGTGTGGGGCGCTGGTGTGTCGATGAGAGCAGACAATGCCGGCCGTATCCGTTCAAGCCAACCCAGCCGCCGATTACCTCGAGCCCGCGATGTTTCGTCCGGCCTGGCTCTATTGGCTGAGCTGCCGGCCGGCCGCCGATCTGCTGCCCGGCCGCCAGCACCTGGACCCGGTCCATATGCCGCCCGGCACCTTGCCGCACACGCTGCTGGTCGATGTGCTGAACCGCGGCGAGCGCCTGCGCTTTCGCCTGATCGGCAGCCAGCTGGTCCAACAAGCCGGCCGCAACCTGACCGGGCGGTTCTATGACGAAGCCTACGTCTCCCAGACCCTGTTGGAATATGTCAGTGGGCTCTACCGCACCGTGGTCCACCAGCGCTGCGCGCTCTACACCGAAAACATCGCAGTCCCTGGCTGGGCCGATCAGCCACGCCTGGTCCGCCGCCTGATGATGCCGCTCGCCAACAATGGTGTGGACGTCGACATGGTCTACTGCATCCAGGACTACACGCCGCCGATGGATCACCCGACCAGCGACGTGACTGAGCTCAGGCGGGTAACATTGTAGTAAGATCCAAGTGAAAACACGCAAAAACCCCTCGCCTGCGCTTACGGGGGGAGGGGCGATACTGTTCCAAACGCCGCTGCGATCGTTGTTTCTTTCCCCCGCACATGGGCGCGCATGAGATCCAGCAGGGCTTTGCCGTCGCGACGGGCCAGCAGCACGAGCATTTGTTCGTGTTCCGCGACAGCATTCGCCCAGCCCGCCTCGTCCATGGCGGCGCGAAAGCGCAGCGGGTTCATCCGGATGGCGAGGCTGCGGTAGAGATCCTGCAGCGGCCGGTTGCGGGCGGCGGCCATGATCGCTTCGTGGATCGCGCGGTTGTGGATGAAATACGCATCCGCGTCGCGGCCGGCATACGCCTCCAGCAACAGGGCGTGGTGGCCGCGGATCGTGTCCAGTTCGGCTTTGGTTATGCGCGCGGCAGCGAGATCGGCGGCAATTCCCTCCAGGCCGCCGATTGCTTCCACCAAATCCCGCAAGTCCTCGTCAGAGATGCGCGGCACCCGCGCGCCGCGGTTCGGCAGCAGTTCTGCCAGCCCTTCGCTGGCCAGCATCTTGATGGCTTCGCGCACGGGCGTGCGAGAGATGCCGAAGCGCTCCGCCAGCTCAATCTCCGCCAGTCGAGCGCCGGGCGGCAGGGTGCCATCATGAATAAGCGCGCGCAGGCGCTCGGCCGCGATATCTGGCAGGGATCGGTGTGACAGCGGCGTGTCCATCAGGCAAGCGCCCGGTCGAGCACGCTGACGACGTGCAGCGCATCGCGGCCACTGCCATCGGCGATCTGGTGGCGGCAGCTGGTGCCATCGGCGACCACCAGGTCTTTGGGACCAGCCGCTCGGACCGCGGGCAACAGCGAGAGTTCCGCCATCGCTTTCGAGACTTCCTGGTGCTCGACCGCGTAGCCGAACGATCCGGCCATGCCGCAGCAGCTGGACTCGATTGGCTGCACGGTGAGGTCCGGGATTTGGCGCAACACCGCCTCCACCGCGCCCATGGCGCCGGCGGCTTTCTGGTGGCAGTGGCCGTGCAGGTGTGCGGTGATCGTCCCCAGGCTGTTCAGGCCCAAGCGCACGCCGTCTTGCACCAGCAACTCTTCGATCAGCAGGGCGGCACTGGCGATTGGGGCTGCCTCGGCGGCGGGCAGCAGGCTCTTGATCTCATCGCGCAAGGTGATCAGGCAGGACGGCTCCAACCCGACGATGCGGGCACCGGCCTGCACCAAAGGGGTGAGGGCCGCGGCCGTGCGGCGAAGTTCTGCGCGTGCCTCATTGACCAGGCCGCTCGCCAAGAACGTCCGCCCGCAGCAGAGGCCGCGGCCGGTGACATCAGGCCGGTGCAGCCGGTAGCCGGCTGCCGTCAGCACGCGCACGGCTTGGGTTAGCAGCGCGGGATCGAAGTGGCGGTTGAAGGTGTCGGCAAACAGCACGACGTCGCGGCCATCGCCAACCACAGCGCTGGCGCTGCTCGGATCCTGCCAGGCGGCCTGCCAGATCGGCAGCGGGCGTGCAGCGGCCAGGCCGAACCAGCGTTCGGTGAGGCGTGCCAGTGCCGGCACCCGGTTGCGCAGGTTCAGCAGCCCGCGCAGCCGGGCCGCGATCGGCGCGTAGCGCGGCAGATAGGCGACCAGCCGTTCCCGCCAGGGCAGGCCGTGGCGGGCGTAGTAATGGGACAGCACTTCGGTTTTCATGCGCGCCATGTCGACCCCGGTCGGGCATTCGCGCTGGCACGCCTTGCAGCCGACGCACAGATCAAGCGCCGCCTTGGTCTCGACCGAGGTCAGCGCATCGGGACCCAGTTGATCCGACAGGGCCAGGCGCAGCGTGTTCGCCCGCCCGCGCGTCGAGTGGGTTTCGTCCTTGGTCACCCGGTAGGACGGGCACATCACACCGGTCGAGAGGCGCCGGCAGGTGCCGTTGTTGTTGCACATCTCCACGGCAGCCGCGAAGCCACCGGCGGCGGACCAGTCGAGGGCTTCGGGCCCTGGCAGCCGGGTCTGGTAGCCCGGTGCAAAGCGCATCAGGGTGCGATCATCGAAGCGATCCGGGCGCACGATCTTGCCGGGGTTCAGGTGGTTATCGGGGTCAAAGCCATCCTTCACCGCTTCGAACGCGCGGGTAAGCGTGGCGCCGAACATCGGCTCGATGAATTCGGAGCGCGACAGGCCGTCGCCATGCTCGCCGGAATAGCTGCCCTTGTAGCGCTTCACCAGGTCGCACGCGGCCTCCGCAATGCCGCGCATGGCAACCGCCCCTTCGGGTGTTTTCATGTTCAGGATTGGGCGGACGTGCAAGCACCCGACGGAGGCGTGGGCGTACCAAGTGCCGCGCGTGCCATGGCGTTGGAACAGATCGTCGATTGCCGCCGTGTAGTCCGCCAGATGCTCCAGCGGCACCGCGCAGTCTTCGATGAAGGAGATCGGCTTCGCGTCGCCCTTCATCGACATCATGATGTTGAGGCAGGCCTCGCGCACCTCCCACACTTTCTTTTGCTGGGCGGGGTCGGTGATCGCGACCACGGCATCGGCAAAGCCATGATCGGCCATGCACTGATCGAGCGCGTGCAAGCGCTGCAGCAGGGGATCGAGGGCCTCGCCGGCGAATTCGACGATCAGCAGGCAATCGGGCCGGCCGCGGGTCATCGCCTTCAAGGTGGCGGCGAACACCGGGCTTTCATCGCCAAGCGCCAGGATATTGCGATCGACCAGCTCGACCGCGATCGGTGCCAGTTCCACCAGATACTGGGTGGTCGCCATGGCGCTGCGGAAATCGGGGAACTGGCAGATGCCGAGCACGCGGTGCGCTGGCACCTCGGTTAGGGACAAGGTGATCGCGGTGGATATCCCGAGCGTGCCTTCGGACCCCACCAGCAAGCGCGCCAGGTTCGGTTGCGGCAGGATCAGCTCATCGAGGTTATAGCCGCCGACCCGGCGCTGCAGTTTCGGGAAGCGGGCGTCGATCTCGGCGCGGTGGCGCTCCGCGAGCTCAATCAGCGATTGGCCAAGGGCGATGTGGCGCTGGCTGCCATGGGCACCCGTCTGATCGAAGCGAAAGCGCTGGCCTTCGGCGTCCACCGCCTCGATCGCCAGCACATTGTCCGACATCCGTCCGTAACGGATCGAGCGGGCACCGCAGGAATTGTTGCCGGTCATGCCGCCGAGCGTGCAGCGCGATGCGGTGGAGGGCTCAACGGCAAAGAACAAACCGTCCCGGCGCAGGCGCTGGTTCAGCTGCTCCAGCACCATGCCGGGCTCGACCGTGACTTCGCGCTGCTCCGGCTGATAGTCGAGCAAGCGGTTGAAGTGGCGCGAACAGTCGAGCACCAGGCCGGTGCCGATCGGCTGACCATTCTGGGAGGTACCGCCGCCGCGCGCGATCACCGGCACACCGGCCTCATGCGCGATGCTGACGGCCGTTTCAATGTCCGCCGCATCGCGCGGGAACGCCACGGCCGCCGGTACGATCTGATAGATCGACGCGTCGGTCGCATAGCGCCCCCGGGTTGCAGCATCAGTCGAAAGCTCACCCTTAAGTGCTGCTTTCAGCCGGGTTTGCCACTCCGCCATCGTTCCCCCCTTGCGTCGATCGCATACATTATACAAAACTGCGCCTAAGAACGAAGGGGGAAACGTCATGAGTACTGCAACCGGCCGGCACTTCCTGCAGATCCCTGGGCCGAGCAACACGCCGTTGCCGGTGCTGGCGGCGATCGCGAAGCCGACGATCGACCATCGCGGCCCGGAGTTCCGGGACCTCGCGCTCGACGTGCTGACCCGCGTCCGCACGGTGTTCGGCTCCGCGGAGCCGGTGGTGATCTACCCAGCATCCGGGACCGGTGCGTGGGAAGCAGCGCTGGTCAACACCCTGTCGCCCGGCGATCTGGTGCTGATGGCGGAAACCGGCTGGTTCGCGACTTTGTGGCAGCGCATGGCGACCAAGCTCGGGCTTGAGACGGAGTTTCTCGCGACGGACTGGCGGCGCGGCGCCCCCGCCGATGCGATCGAAGCCCGCTTGCGGGAGGACAAGGGCCATCGCATCAAGGCGGTGGCGGTTGTGCACAATGAAACCTCCACCGGCTGCGTCACCGACATCGCGGCCGTGCGGCGCGCGCTTGATCGTGCGAGCCACCCGGCGCTGCTGCTGGTCGATACCATCTCTTCGCTCGCCTCGATCGAGTATCGCCATGATGAGTGGGGGGTGGATGTCACGGTTGCCGGCTCACAAAAGGGTCTGATGCTGCCGCCCGGCCTGTCCTTCAACGCGGTCTCCCAGAAAGCCCGCAAGGCCGCCGAAACCGCCCGGCTGCCGCGATCGTTCTGGGATTGGGAGGACATGATTGCGATCAACGCCAAGGGCTTCTTTCCCTACACACCGTCGACCAACTTGCTGCAAGGCCTGAAAGTCGCCCTCGACTTGCTGGAGGGCGAAGGCTGGCCGGCCGTGTTCGCCCGCCACCAGCGCGCGGGAGAGGCGACCCGCCGGGCGGTGCGGCACTGGGGCTTCGAGGTGCAGTGCGCCGATCCGACGGCCGAGTCACCTGTCCTGACCGCCGTGCGCTTGCCCGAAGGCCACTCGGCCGACCGGTTCCGGCAAATCGTGCTGGAGCGATCGAACATGTCGCTCGGCAATGGGCTGGGGCCGCTGGCGGACCGCGTGTTTCGCATTGGACATCTGGGCGACTTCCACGATGGGCTGGTCGCGGGTGTGATCGCGGCCGTCGAGTTGGGCCTGACCCAAGCCGGTATTCCGCACCAGAGCGGTGGGATTCAAGCCGCACTGGCGAGCCTTGCAGGCAACGCGGGGCCGGTCGCTAGCTAGGCCGTCACCTCCTGTTCACAAAGTGACATTGATTTCGACTATGCTTGGCGGCGTTTGGGGGCAGCACGGTCGTGCTGCCGCAGGGCCCGAACGCGGGAGCGCGGATGTCGCAACTCGGTGGTATTGCCTTCGCTGGCCTGCATGTGATGCTGCTGGCCACCATTGGCCTGGTGTTCATCACGATCCGCGAGCTCGGCGCGCCCTGGGGGCTGCCACGCCAATTCGGCATTGGGTTTTTGCTCTCAGCACTGGCGTCCGCGCAGATCGTGTTCGGCTATGCCGAAGGGAATGCGGCGATCAGCAGCATCGGCCGCGGCCTGTCGCTGGTGGCGCTGGGCCTCACCTTCGATGGTTTGACGGAGGCCGGGCGCGTCGCCCTGGCGCGCCGGTACCTGGCCGCCGGCACGCTGGCACTCGCCGTCGGGCAGGGGCTGCTCGCGTGGCTGCTTGGGGATGAGACGGCCGGTGCCGTCGCCACCAACATCGGCTACGCCACTTTTGGCGTGCTGATCTTATGGCTGGCTGGCCGGCTGCCGAAGGCTGATCACGGCATTGGCATTGGCCTGTTGATCGTCTCCGGTGTTGCTTTGGTCGCCAATTCGGCCCTGCGCATTGGCGGGATCCTGATGGGTGCCAGCCCGGTTGCGGCGACGTCGGTGTTCGTTGGCCTGGTGATGGCCGCCACCATCGTGGTCGCGGTGTTGATCGCGATCACGGCGCTGGTGATGGTGGCCGAACGCTATGCCGCACAGGTGGCGCGCGAAGCCCAGCGCGATAGCCTGACAAGTCTCGCCTCGCGCCGGCTGTTCGACCGGCAGATGTTGTATGAATTCAGCCGCTGGCAGCGCTACAAGCGACCGTTCGCGGTGATCTTGTTCGACATCGATCACTTCAAGCGCGTCAACGACAGTTATGGCCACGATGTCGGCGACCAGGCCCTGCTGTTGGTCGCCAAGCTTGGCGAAAGCGCGCTGCGGCCAACCGACTTGTTCGCGCGGCTCGGCGGCGACGAATTCGTTGTGCTGTGCCCCGACACGGAACCCCAAGCCGCGGCCGCGCTTGCCGCCCGGATGATGGAGCGCCTGCGCCAGACCCCGCTGGTCACCCCGGCAGTGACCCTGACGCTGACCGCGAGCTTCGGCGTCAGCGGTCCGGAAGATGGCTCCGACACGGTGGCCCACGTGGTCAAACGCGCCGATGACGCGGCATATAGTGCTAAGCGCGGCGGGCGTGACCGCGTGGTGATCTACGGCGACAGCTAAGCTCGCGCTAGCAGTCGAGACTACTCTTCAGTGGGACCCGCCCTATTTCTCGGTTAACCATAGTGCGGCGCGCGGGCGAGACGGGGATCAGATGGGGCAGGTTGGGTTGTTTGTATTTGCCAGTCTACACTCAATTCTACTGGCAACGATTGGTCTGATCTTCCTCGTCATTCGAGAACGCGGCACACCCTGGGGTCTGCCTCGGCAATTGGGCATCGGGTTTCTGGTCTCCGCGATCGCCTCGGTCCAGATCTTCTTGGGACTGACGCAAGAGACGCCGCTGATGGCCACATCTGGTCGCGCACTGTCGCTGATCGGCCTTGCGCTGACGTTGGATGGTTTGGCGGACAGCTGTCGTGTGCCGCTGCTACGGCTGTGGCTCGCCATCGGCACCGGCCTGATGGTGGTGGTGCAAGCAGTCCTCTCCCTTGGCCTTGGGCGCGAACCGGCAGCGTTCGGTCTTACCAATGCGGGCTACGCTGTCTATGGAGTGCTGCTGCTGTGGGTTGCGCGCGCACTGCCGAAGGCGGATCACCGCATAGGCGGCGTGTTGCTGGTGGCGACTGGCATCGCCTTGATCGCCAATCCAATCATTCGGGTGGTCGCGATTGCCATGGGTGTGGTGCCGATCGCTGCACCCACGCTGTTCATGGCGATTGTGATGGTCGGCACCATCATCGTCGCGGTGCTGCTTGCGGTGACAGCGTTGGTGCTGGTGGCCGAACGTCATGCGGCGCACACCGCGCGCGAAGCGGATCGCGACAGCCTGACCGGTCTCGTGGCACGCCGGGTGTTTGATCGCCAGTCGCAGCACGAATTCAGCCGCTGGCAGCGCCACCGCCAGCCGTTCGCGCTGATCTTGTTCGATATCGACCACTTCAAGCAGGTGAACGACACCCACGGCCACGCGGTCGGGGACGAGGCGTTGAAGCTGGTCGCGACGATCGGCCAAACCGAACTCAGGCCAACGGACTTGTTCGCGCGCATCGGCGGCGATGAATTCGTGGTCTTGTGCCCGGATACCACACCGGAGGATGCCCGCGTGCTGGCCGGCCGCATGCTGCAGCGCCTGCGCACAACCCCGCTGATGAGCGGGGCCGCCACGGTCTCCCTGACCGGCAGCTTCGGCATCGGTGGGCCGGATTCAGCAACGCGGTCGATCACCGAGGTGATGAAGCGCGCGGACGATGCCGCCTACACCGCCAAACGCGGCGGCCGGGATCAGGTCGTGATTTTCACGGCCGTGCCAGGATAACGCAGCGCACGCCGGCCGCGATCAGCGTGCGGCAGCGGGCTTCAATCTCTTCCCGCCCGGCACTGGGGCCGGCGAACACGCGGGTGACGGCGCCCATGGTTGCGACCTCCGCGCGCTCATAGCGTGCTTCAAATCCTTCCAGCGCTGGGTGCACCCGGCGCAGGCGACGCCACTCCTCCTCGCCGCCACTGCCGTGGCCGGACACCGACGCGATGTGCGCAACGAAGCCGCGGCCGACGGGGGGTG
>JAAFHH010000010.1 GCA_013297545.1 Alphaproteobacteria bacterium | reverse complement strand
GGCGCGGGCCGCAGGTGTCACGCCGATTGCAGTGTCCTGGGGCTATCACCCAGTCGCAGAACTCCGCACGGCCGGTGCCGAACTCGTGATGGACCGCGCCGATGATCTGTGGCGCCTCATCGACCATCTCCGTTAAAGCCCCTCCCCCCGCAAGCGGGGGAAGGGGTTTCAGAGAGGATTTCAGAATGGATCAGACCGTCAGCACCTACCCCCGGAGCACATACCCCCGGCCCCAGACCGTCTCAATATAAGTCGGACCGCCGGTCGCCTTTTTGATCTTCTTGCGCAGCTTGCAGATGAACACGTCGATGATCTTAAGTTCCGGTTCCACCTGCCCGGCGTAGAGGTGGTTCAAGAACATTTCCTTGGTCAGGATCGTCTCCCGGTGCTGGGCCAGCAGCGCCAAGAGCGCGAATTCCTTGCCGGTCAGCGGCAGGATCTGGCCATCCACCTCGGCCAACTTGGCGTCGAGTTTGATGGTGAGCTTACCGACCCGCACGCCAGCATCGCTGCGATCGCGCGCCCGTTTGACGAGACCCTGCATGCGCGCCAGCAGCCCGCGCTTGTCGAACGGACGCGGCAAGTGGCGGTCTTCGCCGATGCCGAGGGCGCGGACGTCAGCCGGCAGGGTCTGGCGATCCGACAGCACGAGGAACGGCAGCCGGGGTGCCGCCGCCGTCAGGCGCTGCAACCGGTTGGCGGCACTGGTGCCTTGGGCGGCGAGATCGACCACCACCAGATCAGCACCGGCCGTCCGGTCTGGGTGGGCTTCGACATCCGCCAAGCCGGCCGGCGCCACATCGTGGCCGGCGGTTTCGAGCATCAAGGCCAAGCTGTTCGCCTTGGCTGAGCGGTCTTCCAGCAGCAGTACGCGCATACCCGATTCTCCCGACGCGTGGAATGTGCGACCTTCCTGACTCCTAGAGACTCTTGCGCCCGTCGGCAAGCCTTGGGAATCCGGGCGGATCGCGGTACTCTTAGCCCACCATTCGGGGGTAGTAGCTGATGCTGAGTGATCATCTCGTGTCTGATCTGGAGCGGGTGCCGGACCACACGCTCTACGGGCGGATCACCGGCGTGCTCGGCATGATGGCGGAAATCGGCGGCATTGGCCGTGCCCTCTCGGTCGGCGACCGGGTCACCATGATCGCGCGCGGCGACCGCCGGGTGGCGGCGGAAGTGGTTGGCTTCAAAGGCGACAAGGCGCTCGCCATGCCGTTCGGCACCCTCGACGGCATCGGCCTTGGCAACCGGGTGGAGGCGACCGGCGGCACGCCGGTGCTCTACCCACACCATTCCTGGCTCGGCCGGGTGATCAACGCGATGGGGGAGCCGATTGACGGCGGCCCGCCGCTGATCTCTGGCCCGATTGGCTATGCGCTGCGTGCTTCGCCGCCGCCGGCACACCAGCGCCGCCGGGTCCAGGGCAAGCTCGATCTGGGTGTGAAGGCGCTGAACACCTTCCTCACCTGCTGCATGGGCCAACGCATGGGCATTTTTGCCGGCTCCGGTGTCGGCAAATCCGTGCTGCTGTCGATGATTGCCCGCGGCACCTCGGCCGACGTGTCGGTGGTCGGCCTGGTCGGCGAACGCGGCCGTGAAGTGCAAGACTTCTTGCACGATGACCTTGGGCCCGAGGGGCTTGCCCGCTCGGTCGTGGTGGTCGCGACCTCGGACCAGCCGCCGCTGATGCGCAAGCTCGCAGCCCACACCACCTTGACCGTGGCGGAGTACTTCCGCGATCAGAACCGCCAAGTGCTGTGCATGATCGACAGCGTGACCCGCTTTGCGATGGCCCAGCGCGAGATCGGCCTGTCGGTCGGTGAACCCCCTGCCTCCAAGGGCTACACACCGACTGTATTCGCCGAACTGCCGCGCCTGCTCGAGCGGGCGGGTCCGGGCACCGGTCAACAGGGCAACATCACTGGTCTCTTCACCGTGCTCGTCGAGGGCGACGACATGAACGAGCCGATCGCCGACGCCGTGCGCGGTATTCTCGATGGCCACATCGTGCTGGAGCGCGCGATTGCCGAGCGGGGGCGCTACCCCGCGGTCAACATCCTGCGTTCGATCAGCCGAACCATGCCGGGCTGCAACTCGCCCGATGAGAACCGCATCGTCCAGCAAGCGCGCGGGTTGATCGCGGCCTACGAAGACATGGCGGAAATGATCCGGCTCGGCGCCTATCGCCGCGGCGCGGATGCCCGCACCGATGAGGCGATCCACTACTACCCGATGCTCGATGCGTTCTTGTCCCAGAGCAAGGATGACATCACGAGCCTGCCCCAGGGCTACCAAGCGCTGGCGGAAATCTTGGCCCGCAGCCCGCAGGCGGCGTGAGGCTAGGCGATGGCGCGCAAAGGCCTGCCCACGCTGATCCGGCTGCGGACGTTTGAACTCGACCAAAAGCGCCGCCGTCTTGCGGAATTGGAAGGCATGAAGGCGCGCCTGGAAGCCGCGGTCGATGATCTGGTCGATACAGTGGTGAAAGAGCAATCGATCGCAGCGCGCGATGAAGAAGTCACCTTTGCTTATGGCGCCTTCGCCAAGGCCGCGATCGTGCGCCGGAAATCGCTGGAAGCCTCGATCGCCGAGGTCGCCCAACAGGTGGAAGCCGCGGCCGACGAGGTGGCGATCGCCTACCAGGATCTGAAAAAGCTCGAAGTGGCGCAGGCCAACCGCGTCGCGCGCGAGCGCGCCGAGTTCGAGCGCAAAGAACAAATCCGCTTGGATGATATTGCACTTGACCAATTCCGCCAGCGCCAAGAAGCCGCCTCGTGAGTGATGGCGGGGCCGACCTGCTGCACCAGTACTGCACCAATGCCCGCACGGCGGTCATCGATGGGCAAGACTTCGCAACCGCGATCGACTGGCTGGAGCGCGCGTTTGCAGACTGTGGGGATGCCATTGCAGCTGATGCCGCAATCGACGGCTGGATCACGAATTTCTACACACAGTTCCTCAACCAAGTTGGCCGCGGCCTGGAAGCGCGGCACTTTTTCAACACCCGGGCCGCAGCAGAGCGCCTAGCCCTTGCCACCGCCGGCAGCGCGTTGGACCGCGTGCTGACCCAGCCAACCCCGATCCGCTTTGCCGATCTGGCGTTCCAGATGTGGCTGTTTCGGCATGACTACATCAGCGGCGAGATCCGCTCGGGCCGCCTGTGGGAACCAGCCCAGTGCCAGCGCATGCGCGATCTGCTGCGGCCTGGTGACCTGATGATCGATATCGGCGCGAACATCGGCTGGCACAGTTTGATTGCGGCGGCGGCAGTTGGCGCCGAAGGCCGGGTGCTCGCGTTTGAACCGGATCCGATCAACCACCGCCTGCTCAGCGCCTCGGCGGCAGTGAACCAATTCGTGTGGTTGGAGGCCTATGCGCTGGCGATCGGTGCTGACCACGCTGAGGCTCGTCTCGGGCGCCCGGCGCTGGGCAACAATGGCCAACACAGCTTGATCGAGGCTGGCGCTGAACCGGACAGCGTCATGGTTGATATCGTGCCACTCGACAGCATGGCGCAGCTGATTGATCGACCGGTGCGCTTCTTGAAGATGGACGTTGAAGGCTTCGAGGGTCGGGCGTTCGCGGGTATGCGCGGCGTGTTGGCCTCCGCAGCAGCACCCGAGTACATGCTGGTCGAATTCTCACCGCTGCTGCTGCAGCGTGCGAGCGACAGCGCCAGCGCGTTTGAGCGCGTGATGGCGGACTACGGCTATGCCGCTGAGATCCTCCACCAGTTCAACACCGAGGAGATGATCGAGGCCGCGAGCCTGACCGATCTCTACACCAAGACCTTGGCGTCGAAGACCAGCTACGGTGCGCAGTACGACCTGCTGTTCCACCGCTTGCCGCGGGCGGCTTGAGCCGCTTCAGTCCATCCCGCGCAGCAGCACGACCACCGCGAACGGCGCGCACATCGCCGCCGCAAGAAACCGTTCGTGCCACAAGAGAGCGACGAAGCCGGCAACCAAGGTTGCCCAGGTGACCGCGAGCAGCGGGCGATCAGCCACGATCATGTGCGCCAGCGGCGCCAAACCAAAGACGGTAAACAGCACACCAGCCGATATCCATGCCGCGGGTCCGGCCATGACTCGCGGGCGTTTCATAGGGCAGGCATTGGGATTGTCCACGGGTCAGGTGGGGTGAACCAAGGCATTGAGTTTTCAGGACAATGTTTCACTGCCGATACGCAGGAGGCCACACTTGTCCACAGAATTTTCCACCACGATGGGGCGCCGATGCCCACAGTGTGGAGTGCGCACATCACACCATAACGTCTAGAAAATACCCACGGAAGTACCGCGCCGGCAGTTGCAGCACGCCGTCCTTCAACAGCGACAACAGCTGTGCCGCTGACGGGATGCGGGCCCGAAATCCAAGCGGCGTGACGCCATCGCCGGGGCTGGCAAAGCTGTCCCGGTCCGCTGCTGGCCGGCCGCCGCCGATGCGCATGCCGTCGCTGCTAAGGCCCCGTTCGCGGATGGTGTTGTTGCTGTTCACGCCTAGCCCCGATCTTGTGTCGTGGCGGATGCTATCACGCCTCAGACACTGCCGACCAGAGCCCGTCCGCCGCCACTGCGGCCAGCCGCACACACGCGTGCCGGCTGGGGTGGGCGGCGGCCGGTGCGAGGGGGGCGAGATCGACGGCGACCGCACCACCGGCAAGCAGCTGGTCGAGATCGCGGTGCCATGCCGCCAGTGTGGCGGCATTCAGCGGTACTGCTGCCACCCGTGCCGCCAGGATCGCCGTCGCCGCCTTACACACCACGCAGCCGCGCGCGGTGTGCCCCATGCGCACGATCTGCCCAGCTTGCGCGACTCCGAATAATACCACCCGGTCACCGCACAGCGGATTGTCCGCACGCGCCTCTAGGCTGGCACCCTCCGGCCGACCGACGTGGGCCGTGTCCTTGGCATGGGCCAGGAGGGCCGGCTGATAGAGTGCTTCACTCATGTCAGCTGGCGGATCGCATCATCGATCCCGGCAAGCGCTGCATCAATGTCCGCCGCATCGGTGTAGGGGGCGAGCGACAGGCGCGTCGTGCCATCCAGATCGAAGCGATCCATCAGCGGCTGGCAGCAATGATGGCCACCGCGCACCGCGACACCGTGCTGGTCCAGCACCTGGGCGATATCGTGCGGGTGCGCACCCTCGATGGTGATGGCGACCACACCGATGCGTCCACGCCGCGGCCCGAGTACGCGGATCTGCTGGCGCTGGCGCAGACCCTCCAGCAGCCGTTCGGTCAAGGCGTGCTCGTGCGCGGCCATCGCGCTATGGTCTTGCACGCTGAGCCAGCTAATCGCCGCCCCAAGCCCAATCGCCGCTGCAATCGGCGGTGTGCCGGCCTCAAACCGCCGCGGTGGATCAGCCCAGGTCGAGCCACTCAGCGTCACCCGCCGGATCATCGACCCGCCGCCGAGCATCGGCAGCATGTCGGCCAGCACGGCCCGGCGCGCCCACAATACACCAATGCCCGTTGGCCCGAACAGCTTGTGGCCAGAGCAGGCGTAGAAATCGACGCCGAGGGCTTCCAAGTCTGGTGGACCATGGCGCGCCATCTGGGCACCATCGAGCAGCACCAACGCATCCACCGCCCGTGCGGCTGCCACCACCCGCGCCACATCGGTGACCGCTCCGGTGACGTTGGAGGCGTGGGTGAGGGCGACCAGCCGGGTCTGATGGTCGATCAGGTCCTCAAAAGCCGCGAGGTCAAGCCGCCCATCCTCATCGACCGGCACGACGCTGAGCTCGATGCCGCGCCGTTCGGCCAGCATCTGCCAGGGCACCAAGTTCGCATGATGCTCAAGCGCCGAGACGATCACCCGGTCGCCCGGCTGCAGGCGCTGACCCCAGCCGTAGGCGACCAGGTTGATCGCGTGGGTGGTGCCGGAGGTGAAGATGATCTCCTCCCCCTGGACGCGAAACGCAGCAGCGACCGCACTGCGCGCGGCCTCCAGCGCTGCCGTTGCCGCCTCGCCGCGCGCATGCACTGCCCGGTGGACATTGGCGCGTAGCTCCACTTCCGCCCGCACCAACGCATCAAGCGCGGGACGCACGATTTGTGTGGTCGCGGCATTGTCGAGGTAGTGCGGCGACAAGCGATCCGGCACGGCCAGGAAGGGGAAGTCCGCGGACCAAGGGGTGGTCATGCCAAGGCCTCGAAGGCTGCGGGCGTGTCGATGTCGAACAGCACGCCCGGATGATCGATCGCTACTTCCGCCACCAAACCGGGGTTCGCCTGGACGACCGGGCGCGCCCCCTGGTCGCCAGTGACGCGCAGGATCTCTGCCCACAAGGAGCGCGCAATCAGCACCGGGTTGCCGCGCTGGCCGTCATGGATCGGCACGATGATGCTGCGCTGGTCGGCCGGTGCAAACGCCGCGATCAGCCGGTCGATATCGACCGATGTCACCCGCGGCATATCGCCGAGGTGCACCACCACGCCATCCACATCATCGGGCAGCTGGCGCAAGCCCGCGTGCAGCGAACTCGCAAGGCCGCTTGCGAAGTCTGGGTTATCGACACACCGCACCGGCCGACCCGCAAGCGCCTGGCGCACCGCGGCACTGTCGTGGCCGGTGACCACGGTGACATCACTCACTTGCGCCGCCAGCACGGCATCAACCGCGTGGACGACCATCGCCATGCCCTCGACCGGTAAGGTGAGCTTGGTGCGGCCCATGCGGCGCGAAAGACCAGCGGCCAGCACCAGGCCCGCGATCTTTGGGGCGCGCGGCGCCACGGGCTGATCGCGCGCCTGACCGCGCAGCGGGATTTCCTTCAAGAGGCCCCCCACCCCCATCGCCATGACATCAGCCGGCGTGACGGTGAGGTCCGCGCACAAGCGCTGCAGCACCCAGTCCGCGCCATTGAGCTTTGGTGAGCGCACGCAGCCCGGCAGTCCCAACACCGGCCGGCCCGCGCGCTCCGCCAGCAGCAGCAGGTTGCCGGGGTCGACCGGCATGCCGAAGTGGTGGACCGTGCCCCCCGCAGCCTCAATGCCGGCCGGCAGCACGTCCCGCCGATCAACCACGGCCGACGCGCCAGCGATCAGCAGAATGTCGAGATCGGCGCGGTCAAGCTCGCGGATCGCGGCTGCCACTGCATCGGTCGTGTGTGCGCAGCGCCGCGTGGCAGTCAGCGTGGCCGCCATGGTCGCCAGCCGATCGGCCATCGTGCGTTCGGTCGCATCCAGCACGCTTGGCTTGGTCGCTGGCAGCTGGGTTTGGATCAAGCCGACGCGCTTGGCCGCGAACGCGTGCACGCTCAGCGGGGCTGCCAGCGCGACGCAGCGCTCCAGTGCGGCACGGGGTGCTGCGAAGGGGATGATCTTGATCGTCGCCACCAGCTGGCGCGGGCTGACGGCATCGAAGGGCGCCAGCGTCGCCACTGTGATCGCCGGGTCGACCGCGTTTATCTGGTCGATCGCCGCGCGATCCAGGAGGACTATCCCGGCCTCCGCCGCGACCAGGTTGCAGCGCCCGGTAAACGGCGCCTGCACCACCAGACCACCCCCGGCCAGTGCGCGGGCGAGCGCCTCGGCGGCCGCATCTTCTGGCACGTCATCGGGGTCGAGGCGCGCGACGATCACCTCAGCGACACCAGCTGCCACCAAGTCGGTGGCATCTGCTGCAGTGAGCAGCCGACCCTTCTTCACCACTCGGCCGGGCAGCTGAACACTGTGGGCGAGCAAGGCACCCGCCACATCTGCCGCCGGTTCTGGCCCGAACCTCACGGCCGAGTGCCGCGGCGCACCGCGACGATTTCAGCCAAGATCGACACCGCGATCTCACTTTGCGTTTTCGCGCCGATATTCAAACCAACCGGTCCGTGGATGCGCTGCAGAGCCGCCTCTCCAACCCCCTCCTCCGCCAAGCGAGCCAAACGCTTGGCGTGGGTGCCACGCGAGCCGAGTGCCCCGATGTAAAACGCTGGGCTCGCGACCGCTGCGGCGAGGGCGGGATCATCGAGCTTCGGGTCGTGGGTCAGCGTGACCACCGCCGTGCGGTGATCGGGCTGGACTGCCGCCATCGCCTCATCCGGCCAATCGGTCAGCAGGGTGACGCCCGGGAAGCGTTCTGCCGTCGCAAAGCTGCCGCGCGGATCGATGATGGTGACCTGATAGCCGGTCGAGAGTGCCAGCGGCACCAGGGCCTGGGCGATGTGCACAGCTCCGACCAGGATCAGCCGCAAGGGCGGATTGTTCGCCTGCACGAACAGCTCGGGCCGCAGCAGACCCGTCTCATCCGCGCTCAGCATCGCGCGCACGGCCGCCAGATCCTCGTCGACCAGCCCGAAATCGCCGGCAGCGGTTTCTCGGTAGACCAGCGCGTGCTGGCCCATCGAAAGATCGGTGACGAGGGCCACCGGCTCGTGCGCGGCGCGTGCCGCCAGCAACCGGTCGAGCAGCGTGCGCTTCATGGCGTGATCGCCTCGACGAACAGGCTGACCCGCCCGCCGCAGGCAAGACCAACCGCCCAAGCGTCTTCGTCCGCGATTCCGAATTCCATCGTGCAGGGCTCGCCATCGGCGATCACCTCGAGTGCCCGGCGCACCACCGCGCCTTCGATGCAGCCGCCGGAGACGGAGCCGACGATCCGCCCGGTCGCATCGACCGCCAAGCGACTGCCGGCGGGCCGCGGAGAGGAGCCCCACGTGGTCACCACCGTCGCGATCGCCACCTTGTGGCCCTGGTCCAGCCAGCCAGCTGCGATTGCCAGCACATCATCGTGATCGAAGCTCATGCCGCCATCCTCCGCCCCATCATGTGGCGCGGGCCCGGCGGTTGTGCCAGGGCTGCTGCGAGGTCCGCGAGGCTGGCCAGCGAATGCACCGGCCGGTGTTCGTCCACATGCGGCAAGATCGCTCTGACACCGCGGGCGCGCGGCTGGAAGCCATCGAAGCGCAACAGCGGGTTCAACCACACGAGCCGCCCGCAGGACATGGCGAGCCGCACCACTTCGCGTTCCAACCCTTCGCCGGCATCGCGGTCGAGCCCATCGGTGATCAGCAGCACGGTTGCGTTCTGACCCAGCACCCGGCGCGACCAATCGCGGTTGAAGTCGTGCAAGGTGGCGCCAATGCGGGTGCCGCCCGCCCAATCCATCACCTGGGCCGAGGCTTTGGCGACCGCCTCATCAACGTCACGGGTTTTGAGGGCGCGGGTGATGTTGGTCAGGCGCGTGCCGAACAAGAAGGCGTGGATACGATCCCGATCGGTCATCAGCGTGTGGATAAAGTGCAGAAAGATCCGGCTGTAGCGCCCCATCGAGCCCGAGATGTCACACAAAATGGTGATCGGCGGGCTGCGCTTGGCGCGCCGGCGCTTGGCCAGCCGCACGGGATCGCCACCGGTGCGCAAGGCGTGGCGCAGGGTGCGGCGCGGATCGATGCGCACGCCAGACGCTGTCGCCTGCCAGCGCCGAGTGCGCACCGGCGGAAATGCCATCCGCAGTTTGGCGACAGCCCGGCGCGCGAGCTCGAATTCGCTCGCACTCATCTGATCGAAATCGCGGGTTTGCAGCAGATCGCGGTCTGAGGTGGTGAGCGAGGCGTCAATCTCAGCTTCTTCGCGCTGGGGGGCTTGCTGGCTGCGGTGACCGAGCATCGCATCGGCGAGCCGCGCTGCCACGGCTTCCCGCTGCTTCAATTCATCGGTCTTCAGGCTCGGCAGCAGCATGGTCATCGCGCGTTCGAACAGCTGCGGGTTGCGCCAGAACAGATGGAACGCCTGGTCGAACAGCACCCGGTCTTGGCGGCGCGTGATCAGGGTCGCGTGCAGCGCCCAGTAGAGATCGTCGCGCTCCGCAATGCCAACCGCGGCGACCGCGCGGGCGGCTGAAAGCGCGCGCCCCGGCCCAACGCTCAAGCCCGCGGCCCGCAGCAAGCGGACAAACGCAACGACGTTTTCAGCCAGCCGCCCGCTCATCGCCCGAGCGGCTTGGCGGCGAGTTCGGCGCGCACAGTCTCCAACAGCGACCACGCTTCCGAGCCCTGCATCTTCACGATGTCGTCCTGGTATTTCAGCAACACACCGAGGGTGGATTCGACCAGCCCCTGATCAAGCCGAATGGCATCGAGCTGCACCAGCGCGTGCGCCCAGTCGATCGTCTCCGCCACGCCGGGCTTCTTGAATAGATCTTGCGCCCGCAAGGCCCGCACGAAGCCGACAATCTCTTGCGTCAATTGGTCTGGCACTTCTGGTGCTTTGACGCGCAGGATCTGGTACTCGCGCTCGGCCGTCGGATAGTCGACCCAGTGATAGAGGCAGCGGCGCTTCAAGGCGTCGTGGATTTCGCGCGTGCGGTTCGAGGTCACCAGCACGATCGGCGGGGCCGGGGCCGTGATCGTGCCGAGTTCCGGTACGGTTGCCTGGAAATCCGACAGCAGTTCCAGCAAGAACGCCTCGAACGGTTCATCGGTCCGATCGAGTTCATCGATCAGCAGCACCGGCGGCCCGGCGGGATCGGGTGCCAACGCCTGCAGCAGCGGCCGGCGGATCAAGAACCGGTCGCTGTAGATATCAGCCGCGAGTGCTGCCCGGTCCGTCCCCGCCGCCTCGCCCAAGCGGATCGCCAGCATTTGCGCCGGGTAGTTCCACTCATAGAGCGCTTGAGCGGCATCGAGGCCCTCATAACACTGCAGGCGGATCAGCTTGCGGCCCAAGGTCTCGGCCAAGACCTTGGCGATCTCGGTCTTGCCGACCCCCGCCTCCCCTTCCAGGAACAACGGCCGGCCGAGTTTGAGTGCGAGAAACAGCACGGTTGCGAGGCTGCGCTCACCGACATAGCGGCCGGCGGCGAGCAGGTCGACAGTGGCGTCGACCGACGGGGGGAGCGGATGCATCAGGGATAAGGAGTAGAGCGAAGGAGGCGCCTCGCCAAGGGGGTGGTGGGTCGAGAGATCACGGCGCATCGACGCGGTAGCGCGGTGCTGGCGAAACGGCTACCCGTAGGACAGGAGCCGCCTCGGAGACCCGCCATGCTGCCCGCTGTCGATCCCGTCGCCGCACCACCTCCGGAGACGCATCGCCTATCCTGCGACGCCCAAATCGGTCCTGCGTTCTGGCTGGGCCTGAAACTGCAGCTGCTGAAGCTGATCACGCTGTTTGTCTACCGGTTTTGGGCGGAATCCCGCATTCGCCGCGTGCTGTGGCACAGCATCCGCTTGCACGGTGACCGCTTCGAGTATCACGGCACCGGCGGCCAGATGTTTCGCGGCGCGTTGATGGTGGCGGCCCTGTTCGTTGCCATCACGCTGATTTCCACAGGCTTGGTTTTGCTGGGGTCTGGCTCAGAATGGCGGCTGCTGGAGTCGAGTTTTAACCTGATCCTGGGCCTCAGCCTGTTTCTAGTCGTGCCGTACTTTTCTTGGAAGTATCGCGTGCGCAACACCAGCTGGCGCGGGATCCGCTTGGCGTTTCGCGGCACCGTCAAAACCTTCTTCGCGGACACTGCCGGCTACATGCTGATCTCGGTGTTCACACTCGGCATCGCCTACCCCGTCGCGTCGGTGGCGGTGCGGCGCTACCTGTTGCAGCACACCGCGATCGGCACGCTGCCGCTCGCCGCGCAGCATGGCCCGATTGGACGCGTCTGGGTGCCGTTCCTGCTCGCGATCGGCCTTGTGCCGATCGGCTTGGGCGCTGGGTGGGCTGTGTTCTCCGAGTCTATCGCCACTCGGGTCCTGGTCGGGGCGGCGTGCGTGGTCGGCGTGATGCTGGCGCTCGGCTGGTACCGCGCGGTCGAAACCCGGCTGCTGTTGAGCGAACTGCGGTTGGGCGACGCGCGGGTGACGGTTCAGATCCAGCCGTGGAAGTTCGCGCTGCTCGCCCTGGTGCCGGGGATCTTCTGGGTCACGGCGCTGCTGATTGGTGGCCTGGTGTTCTGGGAGCTGCGGGCGTTGCCCGGGATCGCCTTGGCGGGCCTTGGGATCGGCTACGCAGTGCTCGCCTTCTTCCTCTACGGCGCGATCAACCTGCCGTTCCGGCGCTTGCCCTGGGTGCGGATGATGGCGAATGGCACGGCCCTGGTGGGCCGCGTGGACTGGGCGACAGTCGCCCAAGATGCCGCCGAGAGCCCGACCGCCGGCAGCATCGGTGACGCGATCGATCTCGCCGTTTAGGAGGCACAGACCATGATCACCACCGGCCGTTGGTTCGATGGCAAGACCGCCGCGCCGCACCAGGTCGACCTTGAACTTGGCGGCGACGCGCTGATCCTCAGGCGCGCGGGCGAAGCCGATATCCGCTGGCCGCTCGCCACCATTGTCCGGGTGGCGTCCTTGCCTGGGGGTGGCGCGACGATCATGCCGGTGATCGAAAACCCGGAGCGCCTGGTGATCGAGGCGCCGGGCAGCGATGCCGCACTCAAGGCCCGGTGCCCAAAGTACACCTCGCTCAGCAAACTTGGATCGGGCGATCGCATCAAGCTTGCCCGCGGCATGGCGGTGACGGCGGTGGTGTTGGCCGCGCTGATCCTGGGCATTCCGCTGCTCGCCCCGGTGCTGGCGCGGGCCTTGCCCGCCAGTGCCGACGCCTGGATCGGCCGCCAGATCGCGCCCCAGGTCGAGCGCTCTGTCGTGGGCGGGGCCAGCATCGAGACCTGCGATCGCCCCGATGCACGCGCAGCCCTCGACCGCCTGAACCAGCGCCTCGCGACGGCGGCTGGATTTGATCAGCCAGTCGCTATTCGGGTCATCCGCACTGACAAGGTCAACGCGCTCGCCCTGCCCGGCCAGCAAGTGCTCGTGTTCGGCGGGCTGCTCACCACTCTGCAGCACGGCGATGAACTCGCCGGCGTGCTCGCCCACGAATACGCGCACCTCGCCCGCCGCGACCCGCTGACCCGGTTCTTCGCAACCGTGCTGTGGTCTAGCCTGATCGACAGTGTGCTGGGCCTCGGTGCCAGCCACTTCGCGATCCCGTTCCTGGATGCCGCCCACACACGGGAGGTGGAAGCCGCGACCGACCGCGCAGGCGTGGACATCCTGCGGCGAGCCGGCATCGCATCTGAAGGCTTTGCCCGTTCGATGGAACACTTCGCCGCACGGGAACGCCCGAGCAGCGTCTCCTTCGGCCTGCTGGACAGCCACCCGCCCTCGGCAGAGCGCGCGGCTGCGATCCGCGTAGCGGGTCACGCCGGTGGCCCTGCGGTGACGGTGGAGGAATGGTCGGCGCTGCGATCCATCTGCCGCTGATGGCACAGGGAACCGCCTGAGGGTGTTTGAGGCAGGCTGCCCTCGGTTTGCGTCGCTGGGAGCCTGATGCGGCTCTAACGCAGCGACACGTCCCCTATTGACGGCGCTTCGCGTGCCTGTCCAAGCTCGGCCACAACCGCCCGCCAAGGGCGGCGCGACCGGGTGGTTCGGGGGAATCACTGGCGCAGGTTTTGTGGGAGGAACACATGGGTTTCGGATCTTTGATCGCGCGCCGTGCACTGCTCGGCGCGGCTGCTGGTATCGCGTTTGCCGCCTCGATGCCCGCGATCGCACAGCAGCGCGTGGTGGTGGGCGTGTCCTGGTCGAACTTCCAGGAAGAACGCTGGAAAACCGATGAAGCCGCGATCCGCGCCACGCTGGAGCGCATGGGCGCGAGCTACATCTCCGCCGATGCGCAATCGAACGCGCAAAAGCAGCTGGCCGACATCGAAGGCCTGATCACCCGCGGCGCCAAGGCGCTGATCGTGCTGGCGCAAGACAGTGCCGCGATCCAGCCGGCAATTGCGCGCGCGCAAGCCGAAGGCATCCCGGTGCTGGGCTATGACCGGCTGATTGAAGTGGCCGGCGTGTTCTACCTGACGTTCGACAACCGCGAAGTTGGCCGCCAGCAGGCTGCCGCCGTGTTGGCCCAGAAGCCCGAAGGCAACTACGTCTTCATCAAGGGCAGCTCCAGCGATCCGAACGCGGACTTCTTGCACGCTGGCCAGCTAGACGTGCTGCGCCCGCACATCACGGCCGGCCGCATCCGCGTCGTCGGTGAGCAGTACACCGACCGTTGGCTGCCGGAAAACGCCCAGCGCAACATGGAACAGATCCTGACCGCGAACCAAAACCGGGTTGACGCGGTGGTGGCTTCGAACGACGGCACCGCCGGTGGCTCGATCGCAGCGCTCGCCGCCCAAGGCCTGACCGGCATTCCGGTTTCCGGCCAGGATGGAGACCATGCAGCGCTCAACCGCATCGCGCGCGGCCAGCAGACCGTGTCGGTCTGGAAGGATGCCCGGGAGCTTGGCGCTCGCGCGGCGGAAATCGCCGTCGCCATGGCGCGCGGCACCCGGCCGGATCAGATCCCCGGTGCGACCAAGTGGGCCGAGGGTGCGCGCAAAGTGCCGATGGATTCGATCTTCCTGCGGCCGATCGCGATCACCCGCGACAACTTGAACGTCGTCATTGATGCCGGCTGGATTACCAAGGACGCGGCCTGCCGCGGTGCGCCGGCCAACGGCCCGGCCGCCTGCCGCTAGTCCTGCTACCCTCGGGGCGGGCTCCGGCTCGCCCCACTTGATTTGTGAGGTGACCCGATGGGGGGACCCGACAGCACAGCCCGCGGCATTCTGCAGGCGATCGGCATTGATGCCCGCGTGTTGGCCATGCTGGCGGCCCTCATCGCGATTTGGCTCGCGTTCCATGCGTTGACCGACGGCTTGTTCCTAACACCGCGCAATCTGTGGAACCTGGCGGTGCAGACCTCCGTCGTCGGGGTGCTGGCAACCGGCATGGTGCTGATTATCGTGGCGCGCCACATCGATCTCTCGGTCGGCTCCGTCCTCGGTTTCGTCGGCATGACCTTGGCGGTGTTCCAGGTCACCATCTTCACCCCCGGTGCCGGCTGGAACACGCCCGCCACCATCGGCGTCGCACTCGCCGTCGGCATTGCCGCCGGTGCCTTCCAAGGCTGGTGGATTGCCTACCGGCTGGTGCCGGCGTTTATCGTTACGCTGGCCGGCTTGCTGATGTTCCGCGGTGGGGCGTGGATGCTGACCTCCGGCCGCACGCTCGCCCCGATGGAGCCGGACTTTCAGGTGCTCGGCGGTGGCCTCACGGGTGCGATCGGCGCGCCAGCCAGCTGGGCACTTGGGCTTGGCGCCAGTGTGATCGTGGTGGCGCTGGCGCTGCGGGGTCGGCAGCGCAAAGCCACCTTCGGTTTCCCGGTTCGTCCCTGGTGGGGCGAGATCGTGCGCATCGGCCTGTGGCTCGCCGCGATCCTTGGCTTCGTCGCCACAATGAATTCCTACCTGCAGCCGCGCACCTCGATCCCGATGGGCATCCCAGTGCCGGTGCTGATCCTGATCGCGATCGTGCTGGCGATGGAGGTGATGACCCGCACGACGGCATTCGGCCGCTACATCTACGCGATGGGCGGTAACCCGGAAGCGACCCGCCTGTCCGGCGTCGACACCCGCAAGGTGACCTTCATTCTGTTCGCGCTGATGGGCGCACTCGCCGCGGTCGCTGGCATCATCGCCACTGCGCGCCTGAACGCCGGCACCAACTCCACCGGCGAGCTGGCCGAACTCAGCGTGATCGCAGCCGCAGTGATTGGTGGCACCAGCCTCGCCGGTGGGGTCGGCACGATCTCTGGCGCGATCTTGGGTGCGATCATCATGCAGAGCCTGCAAAACGGCATGGTGCTGATGGGTCTGCCCTCAGCCCTGCAGAGCGTGATCATCGGTGCCGTGCTGATCATCGCGGTGTGGATTGACGTGACCTACCGCCGCCGCCTGACCCGGAGCCCGACATGACCCAGCCGCTCGTCGAGATGCGCGGCATCTCCAAGCACTTCGGCGGCGTCGTGGCGCTGGAAGACGTGACCGTGAACTTGTTCCCGGGCGAAGTGGTCGGCCTGCTCGGCCACAATGGGGCGGGCAAATCGACCTTGATCAAAATCCTCGCCGGTGCCCATGAACCGGACGGCGGCCAGATCCTGGTCAATGGCCAGCCCGTGCGCATCGACAGCCCGAGGGCCGCGCGCGGTGTCGGCATCGAGACGATCTACCAGACCCTGGCACTCGCCGATAACCTCGACGCGCCGGCCAACTTGTTCTTAGGCCGCGAGCTGCGCACGCGCTTTGGCATGCTCGACGATGACCGGATGGAGCAAGCGACGCGCGCCGTGCTCGACCGCCTGAAGATCAAGCTGCGCTCGCTCAAAATGCCGGTCGGCCAGATGTCCGGCGGGCAGCGCCAGGCGATCGCGATCGGCCGTGCCATCCATTTCGAAGCCAAGATCCTGATCATGGACGAACCCTGCGCGGCACTCGGACCAGAGGAAACCGCCATGGTCGGCAACCTGGTCAAAGAGTTGAAGCGCCAGGGCATCGGCATCTTCCTGATCAGCCACGACATGCACGACGTCTTCGATCTGGCCGACCGCGTGACGGTGATGAAGGGCGGCAAGGTGGTGGGCACCTACCGCACCAGCGACGTCAGCCAGGATGACGTGTTGGCGATGATCATCTCCGGCAAGCTGCCGGAAGCTCAGATGGATCTGGGTGGGGGGCGGTAGGGGCGTTGCGCCCCGCCTCCTCGACGTATTCCAGGATCTCGGTGAGGTAGCTCGTGTCCTCGGTCGCGACGATGTCGAAGCGCGAGCAGAACTGCTCGGCCGCCCAACCCTGGTGGCGCACGACACCGCCGAACGCCGCCTCCAAGAACGCCGAGCCGTAGCCGACGGTGCCGTCGAGATCGATCACAACGCGGGTTTCGGAGCTCGCGAGCGGGATCAGCACGCCCTCGCAGAACTCCTCCCCGCTGCGCGGCCCGCGGGCGCGATAGCGCTGGCCGGGGGAGAGGGTGAACTGCTTGGCGATGCTGTAGTGGGTGATTGGGGGGTGGCTGCGGGCTCTCGCCGCGGCGGAACGCCGATGCGAGCAGCCTAGCGGCGGTGCCGGCGAGAGAGGTTGTCCATTGTGGCAATCAGATCCTCCGCGCCCCTTTGTATCTCGGAGATATGAGCTTCGCGCAGTTCCACGGCAACGTCTTCGGTGTCCTTGGTCATCAACGACCGCAGGCTGATCCATTCCTTGTCGACATCGAACCAGGCGTTCACACCGCACATGGACTCAAGCCGGCGCCCCAGGCGGCGCGTGCGCCGCTGCAGGCTCTCGTGATCGGGCAAAGCGACATCTGACTTCGACCAAAGCGCAGTCGCGGCGTCGACGATCTCGTCGACCTCTTTGATCGCCTGCACGATGTCGGCGAGGAACTCTTTCTTGCGATCCCGCCGATCAGCCAGACGATGGGCACCCCACTGTACGGGAACAGCTGCGATCAACGTCACCAGGGCGGGAGCGAGAAGTTCGACCCAACGCTCCAGGCTCAGCATGGGTCAGTGCACGCCGCCGCGACGCACTTCAGCGTCGGCCTCGGCGACATACTCCATGATCTCTGTGATGTAGGAACGATCTTCGTCAGATTTGAAGCTGAAGAGGCGGCGGAAATCGTCGGCTGAGATCTTGGTCTCGCGGATCAAGCCGCCAAACGCTTCCTCCAGGAAGGAGGAGCCGTACCAGAGCGTGCCGTCGAGGTCGATTTCGACCGGTTCGCCGCGCTTTACCATTGGGATCAGTTCCTTCTCGCGGAACTCCTCACCCGAGAATGCACCGCGATCTTTATACCGCGGGCCGGGTCGGCGGGTGAATTTCTCAGCGATGCTGAAGCGGTTAGACGTGGTCATTGAGGGTCACGGGGTTCATCGGATCAGTTGGTCGGCCGGAATATCCCAGACAATCATCGTCCCGTACAGAGAGGATGAGAGGTCGGGGCCGATCGTCGTGCCATCGGCGGTGATCTGCATGTAGCCG
>JAAFHH010000001.1 GCA_013297545.1 Alphaproteobacteria bacterium | reverse complement strand
CACTCAACCAACCCGCTCGAACGCCTCAACGGCGAGATCAAGCGGCGCACCGATGTTGTTGGCATCTTCCCGAACGAGGCTGCGATCCGCCGCTTGGTTGGCGCTATCCTGCTCGAGCAGAACGATGAATGGGCCGTCCAGCGTGCCCGCTACATGACCCTGGAAACCATGGCGCCGCTCAGCGATGATCTCCACCTCGCGCTGCCCGCAGCGGCCGCATGAGCACCAGGATCAGGCCTGTCGGGACCTACACCACCCGTCCTGCTCCTACACCACGTCCTGGGACGTGACCACGATAAAGCGGCAGGTGATCGGCATACTTCGACACCAGCACATGGGCGAGCAGTGCTGGCCCGGCCCGGCCGCGCGGGATCGGCAGTGCAACCGCGGGTGCCTGAACGATAATATCGCAGGCCGTACAGGCGTACTTCGGCCTTGTGTGCCGCACGACCCGGAACTGGCCGGGGACATACTCCAGCACCTCGACGACATCCTCGCCGAGAGCGGAGAAGCGTCCGCGCCCACAGCCGCAGGTGCCGTCGGTTGCGAGCACGGGCTGGTGGATCAGGACCTCGCGCGGCAGGTGATCCGGCAATGGGCGCCGCTTCGGCTGCTGGCGCGTCGGCGCTGGCTCGGTAGCGTCCTCTGCGGCCACGCCATCGTCTGCCTGATCATCGGCACCTGGTGGTGCTGGCTCCGCCTCAAGTTCCTCGAGGTGCAGTTCGAGTTGCCGGATTTCGCCGCTGAGCCGTTCGGAGGAGGCGCCGAACGCCATCCGTCGCAGCTTGGCGAGCTGCAGTTTCAGCCGCTCGATCTCGAGGGTATTGCGCTGCACGGCGACGGCTGCGGCCTGCAATTCCGCCTGACAGGCGGCGGCGAAGGCACGCAATGCGGCCGGATCTGAGGGCACGTCTGCGAACGCGAGCGACATGGCCTATGATAGCGAAATGCGCTGGGGCCGTCGCGTACAATCGCCAGAATTCCGTGAAAAAACAGCAGCTTATCACGATGCGATAGGACGCTGCGGCGGCGCTGGCAGGATGATGCGGCGCCAGTCCATGCCTTCCAGCAGCAACGCCAACTGGGCGGCTGACAAGGCAACGCCGCCGGCTGTGATCACGGGCCAAACGAAGCGGCCCTGCTCCAAGCGCTTGGCCAGCAGCACCAGGCCGGTGCCGTCCCAGTACAGCACCTTCAGGCGATCACCGCGCTTGCCGCGGAAGACGAACATCTGACCACCAAACGGATCGGCAGCCAGCCGGGTTGCGACCAGTGCCGACAGACCATCGAACCCGTTGCGCAGATCGACCGGCTGACAGGCGAGGAACACCCGTGTGCCGGGGGCGAAGGCGATCACGGCTGCGTGCGCAGCATGGCCAGCACTGCAGCCACGCGCTCGACGGCGACATCACCGCCGATACGCAGCGCGACGCCATCAGGCAGAACAATTTCGATCACGTCTGCCTCCGGCGATGCCTGGCCTTTCCCCATGCGCGCCACGGTACGGGGGCGTCGTGGTTGCCTTGATCTGGCATCAGCAGCTTGCGGCGCCACCCGCACCGGCACAAACATCGGCGGCTCGCCAGCCAACCCAGGGACACCCAGCTCAGCGGCAGCACGCCGCGCAGCGCGCCAATTGTAGAGCAGGCTCGTCGAAACCCGGTGCTGGCGCGCGACCGCGGTGACGCCGAACTGATCAGTCGCGGCCACGAGGGCAGCCTTGTTCGCTTCACTCCACCGACGCCGACGCTCGGCGGGCCCCAGCACCTCGACCGACATGTCCAATATTCTCCTTCTGGACTCCAGAAGGAGTCGGCCTCATCTCAGGCCGACACTCGATCCCCCGCAACACGGGGCTGACCGGACGCTTACACAAACTTGGCGGCGCCTATTCGTAGTATTTGCGCCACCAAGCCAACGGATCGCGATCGGCATATCCTTCAATGTTGTCCTGAACAGTCACGACTCTGCATCGCTCAGTGCCGCCGTTCCGGGGGCCACGCAGTCCGCGACCCACCATCTGCATGAATCGCACCGGAGAAAAGACAGGACGTGCGATCAAGACCATCTCAACGCCCGGCGCATCAAAGCCGGTAGCAAAAACCACAGCGTTACAAACAACCCTTACTTCCCGTCGCTTGAACGCGGCCACTGCGTCTCTCCGTGCGGATCGGTCAGTCTGACCGCTGACGACGCGGGTGCGGATGCCGCGCAGACTGAGACGTGCAGCCAGTTCCGTCGAGTGATCGACGTTGTTCGCAAAAAGAAGAATCGATTCCTCTTTCGCCGACTCCACCGCTGAAAGGATAGCGTCATTGCGCGGAGCGAGAGCCGATAGACGGGAGAGAGCACTTTCTGGCAACTCGCCGAATTGCCGGAAGTCGGCACGCTCATCCTCTGTGAGCTGAAACACCTGCTCGATCCGCAGCGGCTCCATAGCGACGCGGGACAGGATCCCACCCTCTCGGAGCCTCGAGTACAAGCCCTCCTGATCTTTTGGTACGACGCTAGCTTCAAAACGTGCAGCTAGACGGCGCGACTCTTCCTCACCACTACTGCGGAATGGTGTCGCGCTTAGTCCCAGAAGTACCGGCTCTCGTTTTTCAGTCTTCGTGCGAGCCTGCTGCCGAGCTCCCGTTGCGACACCGACGCGGTTGAGCAGGCTGGTGTACGTGGGAGCGATGGCGTGATGGCTCTCATCGATGATGACCATGCCGGCGTTTGCAAGCCAGGCGGCATCTTCTAGCCCCATCCTGCCATCAAGCGTCTGCACCAGCGCCACCACCACAGTTGGCTGAGTGGCATCGGCTTCCGGGGGCGTCCTTTGCCCGCCCCAGAAGAGAATAATCCGGAGCTCTGTTTCTTCCACCCCTTCGACAGCCCAGACGTGCCGAAACGCTTCGACAGCTTGTTCGGCAAGTTCCTCGGTTTGCGCGACCCAAAGTACGAAGGGGCGACCAGTTTCGCCTCGGAGCAGTGATCGGACCGCTGCTTCAGCAGCGACCCTCGTCTTACCTGCACCGGTAGGCAGGCTAAGGATTGACCGCCGTCGGCCTGCACCGGAATCGATCAGGCCGCGCAGTTCCGCCAAGGCGGCTTCCTGATAGGGATGGAGAGGTGGGAGAGGGCGAGGGCCAGCCACCTGGATCTCTGATGGCAGACGCGGGTTGGCGGCACCGGCGTAAGCGAGCGGAAAACCCAGAGCCAGAACAAATTGCTGCGCCTCGTCTGCCCCCCAGCGCCGAGGTGGCCGCAGCCCCTCCTGCTCCAAAGCCTCTTGCACTTCGCGCAATGCAGCTGGGCCATGAATATCCAGACATAAGGTCGCAAGCGTGTAGTTCGACGTATCAGGGGTCAGCACACGACTTGCCGCTGCTGGAAGGCAGTCCTTGAGAATCTCGGCGTGACCTACCGCCCGCAGAAGTCGCGATGCCAGATCCGGTTCGGCGCGGACTTGGGCACGCCGCCGCTTGATCTCGCTGATGTCAAGAGCAGCGAAAACGGCATCGATACTCTGGTTGAACTTCGAAACTGTCCCGATCGCTTCCAGCAATGGTCGCAAGACGGCCGTGCTCGACGTGGTTCTCAGCCAAGCTTGACTTACTGAGATCTGCTCATCGTCTACGAGCAGTGCGGCGAGTGTAGCTGCCGTGCCCAGCACCCGCTCGACGCTTTCTACCAAGCAAATGGACGGCCCATCACCGTTCAGGAATTCACCGAGTCCTGGGATGTAGTCGACGGCTCGCATTGGGCTCTCGGCAGGGCCAATAGCACGGGTCACGATCTCCTGCTCAATATCGCCGGCGCCGTGATTGATCCATACGGCCGCAGTAGCGCGATCAAGAAGTGCGCACGGTCTCTGGGCCCTGATAGCAAGTTCGAAGTCAGAGGGATCGACAGCCACCAGGAAATCCGAGAGTAGCGCGTATCCGGCGCTGTCGGAGCTAGGTACTTTGGTCGGCACAAAGCCGCGGCGTGCCGCCGCCGCCCAGATTGGCAGCAATCCGGCATGGTCCCGTGTGTGGCGGCTGGAAAGCAGCGCTTTCCAGACAGGGTCTGTCGGCTCTGTAAGTCTCGGCCAACCACTTGGCCAGCACGCGTTAAGAGCACTGTCGTCAGGAAGCCATTTGGCGAGAGCCTCGACCTCCTGTGGTTCGAGGTTCCGCCTCACCTCCGAGCATGCGGCTAGAGAAACGAGATGCGTGCCGATCTGCACCGTCCCGTGCTTCCACAGTAACCAAGCCGATGGATTCGGGACCTGGATAGGCGGATAGCGGTCCTGCGTCGCTTGACCTCCGCGGCCCCCAACCTGGGTGTTCGTTGGTGCCCTCTGCGAAAAGCGAGACAGAAGCGTTTTTGTCAGACGCGCGCGGCTGGCAGCCTTTAGTCGCGCGACAAGGCCGATGCCGGACAGGTGCTCAACGGTCCCGACATAACCCAAGGTATCTCTGCGCGCGCGCCAAGCATCTTTCCTCTGCCGATACTCTCTGGTCGCAGCATTTTGCGGCTCACTCAGACACGCTGGTTGAACCTCGGTGATCCATCTATCGGGCGGAACATCCTCGACGCCAATCGCCTCCAGCAGGGAGCCGTTGACGCGCGCGAAGTCCGCGTCAACGACGATATCTGCATGCGCAGGGGCGTCTGCCTCGCTAACAATTCGACCGACAAGCAGAACGTCATCCACCGCATTCCAACGACCGCCGCAGGTCTTGAAGCGCAGCCTGCTCCGCTTCTCCTTCATGAAGCGGAGCCGAACCGCATCCGGCGTGGAGCGAAGCAGATCCCATGCTTCCTCGTAGCTCGATGGATTTCCCCATTGAGGCCAAGCGATGTCCAAGGCTCGCAGCCACGCCTCGTCGTCCATGGCTCGGACCTGGAACACCTTGGTCAGAACGTCGCGCACAGCCTCGTCACCGGCGAGATCGGTGTGCACAACGAGGAGCCCGGCGGCGAGCATATCGCTATCCGGAAAGACGACCTTGCCCGGGGGGGCGAGGCGACCATCCTGGGTCGGAACAATCGCAAGATGGCGGAGCATGTAAGGCGCGAGCGACGCAACAGCCGCCAGACGGCCAGCAAGCAGAATTACATCGCGGCCAATGACTGGGTCAGCGTTGGCAACCTGAGTCAGCCAATCACTTGCGCTGCTCTGCGACAGGCGGGCTTTGGACTCGGCATTATCATCATTTTCGCTTTCCTGGGCGTCTTCCTCACCGTCCCCATCACCCCTATTTAATACAATAGTGAGGTGTTTTAGCCTTGACGCGCGGTCCCGCGTGCTGAGGCAGGTATGGTGGACCAGCCGATCTCTAACTTCTTCCGTGGCGATGGCGCACCAGGTCGCCTGAAGGTCAGAATCGTCAGTCGGCGGTCGCAATAAGTCAGAAGGCAACTTTAACGCACCACCCCCGGCAGCAATAAACGCTACGCGTTTTGCCTCTGCCCAAACTGCATCATGCAGCGGCGCAGCGGGGTCGTCCTTTCGGTCGAGTTGTCTCGGCAGCGCGTCGATGGGGCGCCCGGGGTCATCCTGTGTCGCCAAGCGCGGAAGGCTTTCGGCGATCAGCTTTGCCGCACTGCGCATGAGTGCTGGATTCCACGCGTCACCGGTGAGGGAGGAGCGATCGCTGTTGAGTTTCCAGCGCGCATCAAGGATGCCAGGTACGACGCTCGGCGTCCGTGTCGGGAAGGCATTCCAAAACTGACCTGCTCGCCGGTCTCCCCCAGCTGCCGGCACAGCCCAGGAGATGGTGACTTCATCCCGCGCTTGGAGCTTCCCAGCATCGAGCTGCGCCGCGGCATCGGTAACTGGGAACCGCTGTACGAATAGATGCCATGGTTGCTCCGTTTCCCCATCGTGAAGCACCATCAACGCGCCTTGCCGACTGCGACGTAGCTTTCGCGCGATGCCATCTGGTCGACGCAGGCTTACCGTCAGGTCAGCCTTGGGGAAGAGGAGAAACTCCGCAGGGAATGCGTCGAGCTCCTTCAGCATTGCCAACTGCACGTTCTCGTCGGCGATCTCCGCGCGAATGACGGTGTCGGCCCACGCGAGCATCTCGCGAAGAACGGGATCCCCATCACGCTCCTGATCCGGATCGAGCGGCTTTGCTAAGCGCATGCCTGGTGCATCGGCGCCGTCCGGTAGCTGTGCCGCCTTGCGCCCTTCCTCTTCGCACCAGGGCGGGTCAAACCGAAAGCCGATACCGGCTGAGAACATGTCGACGACGCCGCCAAGCCTCCGCAGGCTGCGGAACCCCAATCCAAAACGCCCGACCTCCTCACCGCCCTTCGGTGAGACACCACCGAGGATAAGGGCCCTCAGGCCTGCCTCCTGCAGCGGTTCTCCGGTATTCGAAGCATACAGGTGTGTCGCCGTGAGCCGGAGTTCGATCGTTGCCGAGGAGGATCTTAGAGCCGCATCTGCTGCATTCTGGACGAGCTCGAAAATCTGCCTGTCGTAATAGCCGGTGCTTAGGAGATTCTGCTCCTCGCGAGCATCCTTCTCCACGAGATCTGGATTGGCCAGCCACCCAGCAAGTGTACGGCTACAGAGAGTTCTTAGCGCAGCGGCCAGATCAGTCATTTGGACACCTCGAAGTACCGGTGGACTGGCGTGCCTTGAGGGCACTGGACGGCGATGAGTGGGCCTGGTTGGCGCCGAACTGACACTCATGCGTGGCGTTTTCAGCAAGTTACGGACGGCTCGGACGCCACTCATGTGCTAGGCGCTGCGCCTCTATAATCTGTGTGCTATTCATCATGACTGCAATCATGTCTATATTTCTCTCTGCAATCACCTTAATTGTAGGGTTTGGTGTGGCAGCAGAAAGCGAGAACCACTTGTACGCTTTCACCAAATCCCGCGTTACGCCCTCCCCATTCTGATATCTGAAACCAAGACTGTTTTGAGCTTGAGGTTCCCCTTGATCAGCCGCGCGTTGGTACCAAGCAACTGCCTCGTCATAATCCTGGGTGACGCCGTACCCACGATGGTACATCACTGCAAGGAGATTTTGCGCCTGTGGGTCACCTTGGTCGGCGGCCAAACGGTACCAGTCAAGCGCCCGCGCATAGTCCTGCGGCACCCCATGACCCTCAAAGTACATCATGCCCAGAGCAGCTTGGGCGTGAGGATGGCCCTGCTCAGCGGCACGCCGATACCAAGCGGCCGCTTGGACATAGTTCTGCGATACGCCATCTCCATCGAAGTACATTATAGCTAAGTTTTTCTGGGCAGAAGTGAAATCTTGTTCTGCAGCGCGCTGATACCAGGCGGCGGCCACGGATTTATCCGTTGGAACACCTTGACCAGTGCTATACATAACACCCAGATTATACTGGGCGATAGCAATGCCTTGATCTGCAGCACGCAGATACCAGACTACAGCAAGGTTATAATCTTGTACTACTCCATGTCCCTCAAAATAAAGTACACCTAGATTATATTGAGCCATCCCGACCCCCCGGTGAGCAGCACGGCTAAACCAATCAGCTGCTTCGATCGGATCCTGCTCTACACCCTGGCCATTGAGATAAGCCAAGCCAAGACCGAATTGCGCAACTGCATGACCTTGCAAAGCTGCGCGTCGGTACCAAACAGCCGCCTCGGTGTAGTTCTGCGGCACTCCTCGTCCATTTTCATACATCCAGCCTAGATTGGTTTGGGCAACATCGAGGCCCTGTAAAGCTGCGCGCCGGTACCAGGCGACAGCCTCACCATCATTCTGTAGTACGCCTCTGCCTTGATGGTACATTTGGCCCATATTGAATTGGGCGTCAGCGTCACCCTGCTCCGCGACACTTCGATACAATGCAGCGGCCGCGGCGAAGTTCTCACGCTCGAAAGCATTCTGAGCCCGCTGAAAATCATCTGCGGCGGCTAAACCGACCGAGCTAGCCAGCAGCCACAGAGACACGGCGACGCTTTGGCTCAATGTTTTTCGCATTCTCGCCTCCAGTTAGGTCCCCCTGAAAGCACCAGGTTTACCGGAGGCAATCTGAGGTCTGCTGGCATAGTGGACAGCGATTTACGCTAAGACCACAATAATGTTTTGGTCAACTACTTCGCACCGACGTTGCGGGAGGCGCCAGCTACTGAACTCACGAAGCTGAGGGTCTACCCCCACATGCGCGCTGCAATGTTCTGCTCCTCCGCCCCCACAGCGTCAGCGTAAATCGCCGTCGTCGAGAGCTGGGCGTGGCCCAACCACTTCTGCACCAGGTTCAGGGGGATACCAGCGGTCACCGCCGCCACACCAAACCCATGTCGCAGCCCCTTGGGGCTCGCCTGCGTGCCCTCGAGCCGCGCTTCGGCCATAACCTCTGCCACACGCCGCCAAGCGGTCATCCGGCTCCAGGGCCACAGCACCAGGGCCTTCCCACGATCACGCCGCCCTTGCGCCTCCCGCACCCCATGCACCAGGTCGAGGGCCTCGAGCAGGGCAGGCGGCACCGGCACGGCTCGCCACACACCGCTGCGCCGCTTCTTCAAGCTCTCAAACACCAGCACGCCGGCCACCAGGTCCACCCGATCAGCGGTCAGCGCCAACGCCTCCGAGATCCGACACCCGGAGTAGGTGAGGGTCATGCAGAGGGTGCGGACTTGCCGATCGGCCCGCTCGGCCGCCTTGAGGAAGTCCGAACGCTCCGCGGCCGTGAGGTATTTTCGAGAACCATCGGCCGCATGCAGGCTCATGCCGGCGGGGGAGGGGGAGGGCGGCTTCACGCAACCTCCTGATAGCCACGCCGACGCTTGGCGCCGGCGAGCCGATCGCGCGCACTGCGCGCGCGCGTACTGTCGGAAAATGGGTCAAGGCGCAGGCGACCTGGTCGGCCGATGCGCCCCCACTCGCGCACGAGGCAGACCTGGCCGAAGAGGTCGGGCCAGAGCTCGAGGCGATAGAACCGCCACTCGTTCTGCTCCGGCCGGATGCGGGTGAGCAGGATGCCGGCGCGCACCAGGTCCGGGACTGGCGCCGGCCGATCACCAGGGGATCGCGGGGCGGGGGTGGGCAGATCGGGGAACAGGGACAGCTGCATCGGCCACGATCCGCGTTGAAAGATTTTCCGTGAGTTTTGTAACACATCGCGCCACGTTCCACCACGGCGCAGGGCGCTTTCAGCCGGATTTCCTGGGATTCAGGGCCTGTACCGGCGTTCGGCTGATACAGAATTAGTCATAGTGTATCTGCGGGTGAGGCCCAACTGCTCTCTGAGACAAAGCACACCTCAGTACATCAGGCTCTAGCGGCCCGTCTTCGTCTGCGGTGAGGACCCGTTATCACTGCGCAAAGCGGAGCCGCCCCAGGCGCGATCAGGATCTGGCCAGGGGATCGAGTCGACCAGAAGCTGTGTGTAGGCGTGTGCGGGTTCGCGGAGCACGGCTTCCGCTGTGCCTTCCTCCACCACCGCGCCACTGTGCAGCACCATCACGTGGTCGCTGACGCGGTAGGCCGTCGCGAGGTCGTGGGTCACGTACAGCACCGTCACGTCGTGGCGGTCGCGCAGCGTGCGCAAGGCATCCAGGATCGCGAAGCGCAGCGAGGCGTCGACCATGCTCACGGGCTCATCCGCCACCAGAACGCGCGGGCGCAGCATCAGCGCGCGCGCCACCATCAGCCGTTGGCGCTGCCCGCCGGAGAGTTGGTGCGCGAAGCGGCCGAGCACGCGGTCGGGGTCGAGCCCAACCTCGGCGCATGCTGCCTGCATCCGCGCCGTTGCCTCAGATCGGGTGCGCACGATGCCGAGCTTGAGCAAGGGTTGTGCGAGGGCGCGGTCGACGCGGTAGAACGGGTTGAAGGCGCTGTAGGGGTCTTGGAACACCGCCTGCACATCGCGCCGATACGCTTGCCGCGCCGCGCCGCGCAGGCTTGCGATTGGTTGCCCGCGATAGAGTGCCGCGCCCGCGGTTGGGTCAACGAACCCGAGCACGATGTCGCCAAGCGTCGTCTTGCCACTGCCGCTCTGGCCGACCACGGACAAAATCCGTGGCTCGCCACCGAGTGCGAGATCGAGCGGCCGGAGTGCCATCACACCCGGCCGGCGCAGACCCGCGCCATAGGTCCGGCCAGCGCCCGCAAGGTGGATCACCGGCGACCGCTCGTCGGTGGAGGCGAGCGTGCCGCCGCTGCGCCGTTCGCCGAGTGTCGGTACGCTCGCGATGAGGTCGCGCGTGTAGGGATGCTCGGGGCGGCGCAACACGTCCCGGACCTCGCCGGTTTCGACGATGCGGCCATCCTTCATGACGACGAGCCGGTCGACAGTCTGCGCCATCAAGCCAAAGTCGTGGCCGATCAGCATGAGCGCGCTGCCGAGCCGGGCGCGGATGTCGCCGAAGGTTTCCATCACCTGGCGCTGGGTGACCACATCGAGCGCGCTGGTCGGCTCGTCCGCGAGGATTAACCGGGGCGAGAGTGAGATCGCGATCGCAATGCACACGCGCTGCTTCATGCCGCCGGACAGCTCGTGCGGGAACCGATCGGCAACCTCCGGCGTCAATCCGACTTGCTGCAGCAGCAGCGCCACCCGCTCGGTGAGCGTTGTGCCTGCGAGCGGCTGGCCATGGTCGGCCAGGCCATCGGCGATCGAACGGCGGACTGTCTGCACCGGGTTGAGTGAGTTCATCGCCCCTTGGGGCACATAGGCGATCCGGGACAAGCGAAGCTGGGCATGGGCCGCGCGGGGCAGACCGATCAACTCAGTCCCCTCCAGTTGAGCGCTGCCGCCGACCACCCGCCCCGGATGCCGCAGCATGCCGAGCAGCGCGAGCGCAACGGTAGTCTTGCCAGAGCCGGATTCCCCAACGAAGCCGACGCGCTCCCCAGCCGCGATCGTAAAGCTGACGTTCCGCGCCGCATGGACCGCGCCTGTGGCCAGCTGATAGTCGACGCTGAGGTCGTGCACCTGCAGCACATCGGCCATGGTCACGACGCCGTCCGCAGGCGAGGGTTGGCGAATTCATCAAGACCGGAGGACAAGAGGTAGAGGCCGACGAACAGCACGACCAGCACCACGATCGGCTCCAGCACCCACCACCACAGGCCGCGAATGAAGGCGCCCTCTAGCATCATCCAGTAGATCGTCATGCCAAGCGTCGGCTCGCTTCTTGAGCCGAGGCCGAGCGCTTCAAGCCCAACCGAAGACAGCACAGCGCCAGACACCGCGGCAACCAGGCTGGCGCCAAGATAGGGCAGCAGGTTCGGCATCATGTCGGCAAAGATCACCGACAGATTGCCCGCACCCGACAACCGCGACATGCGAATGTAGTTCGCTTCTCGCAGCACGAGCGCCTGGGCGCGGATCTGGCGCGCGGGCTCCCGCCACGCCAGTGCCGCGATGACGAGCGCCATGTCCGTGGTGTCGAGGTCGCCAGGGATGGACGAGGCGAGCACGATCAGCACCAGCAGACCCGGCACGGTCAGCAGCACATCAACCGTGCCGCTGATGATCCGGTCAACCCAGCCGCCATAGGTCGCAGCCACGAAGCCGAGCACTGCGCCGATCCCAACCCCAAGCGCGCCAGCGATCAGCCCAACCTTCATGGTCAGCAGCGTGCCGGCGATCATCACGGCGAGGAGGTCGCGCCCCGAGGCGTCCGTGCCGAACGGATGGGCCGCCGATGGCTCGCGGGCGATCGGTGCCGACAGCGGGTAGGCAAGCTCGGTGTCGTACACCACGAGCCCGATGGCGGAGAAGGCGATCAGCCCACCGAGCAGCAGCAGCCCGCCTGCAAGCCGTGCGTTGCCGATAAGATAGCGGAGCAGCGCGATCACTGGCGTGCCTCAGCGCGGATGCGCGGATCAAGCAGGGGATAGATCAGGTCCACGATCAGCATCGCGATCGCGATCATTAGGACGACGATGTAGACCACGCCGTAGATGACAAAGTAGTCCGACTGCTCGATCGCCCGAAACAGCAGCATGCCGACACCAGGGTAGTTAAACACCCGCTCCACCAGCACGGCGCCGGCGGCGATGTGGCCGAGGTGCAGCGCGAGTGCGGTGACCTGGGGCAACATCACGTTGCGCAACCCGTAGTGCAGGAAGCGTCGTCGCTCGCTGAGGCCGTTCGCTTCGGCGTAAACCATATAGTCCTCGCCCTGGACCGTGACCATGAGGCCGCGGGTGGTCAGCGCCCAGGTGCCGATAGAGGCGAGCACGATGGACAGCGCCGGCAGCAGCGAGTGATAGAACACGTCGAGCGCGAACGCCCAGCTCCAGGAGGGCAGGGCCATCAGGGAGTAGCCGCCGCCAAGAGGGAAAATCTGCCAAATGAATGCGAACACGTAGGTCAGCGCGAGGCCGAGCAGGTAGTAGGGCAGGGCCGCAAGCGCCATCACCCCCGGCGCGATTACGCGTGCAAGCCGCGGTGCGCGGTTCCAGGCGATCAGCGCACCAAACAGCAGCCCGATCACGAAGGCAATCAAGGTGGAGGTGAGCAGCAGCCCGATCGTCCAGGGCAGAGCCTTCAAGATCAGGTCCGCCACCCGCGTGGGGTAGAAGGCGAGCGAATAGCCAAGGTCGAAGGTGGCCAGGCCCTTCAGGTAGCTGAAGTACTGCACAATCACCGGCTGATCGAGGCCGAAGCGTTCCTCGTAGCTGCGGATCAGCCCGCTGATGTCGGTCAGCGAGCCGCCTTGTTCCGCCATTTCCAAAAGCTTGGTTTCGACCGGGTTCTTCGGCGCAAGCTTCGGCAGGGCAAAGTTCAGGGTTGCGGCGGTGACCACCACCGCCAGCAACATCGGTAGTCGCCGCAGCAGGCGTGACAAGATCATCCGCGCACCTTGCGTAGCCCGTGCACGACGAGCGGACTGGTGAAGGCCGAGATGGTTGGCGGCACATAGGGATTGGCGGTGCTGGGCCAGCCCGTCCAATTGGCCGTGGAGAAGGGGATGCGGTGGTACCACTGGGCGATCGGCACCAGCACCACCTCGTCCATCCAGATCGTGAACGCCTCCTTCACGAGTGCGCGGATGCCAGGGTCGTTCGGCGGCAGCTGGCCGACACGGTCGGTCAGCGCATCGAAGCGGGCGTTGCGCCAGCGATGGAAGCGCGGCGTGCTTTCCCCAACCGGGCGCCAGAACTTGCTGTGGTACAGCAGCATCGTATCCTCGGCATCGAAGATCGAGCCGTTGTTGCCCCACAGCACCATGTCGGCGCGGCCGGTGAAGATATGTTGCAGGAAGTCTGGCCGTTTCTGCCAGCTGGCCTCGAAGCCACCGCGGCGCAGCTGCTCGACGATGATTGGTCCGATCGCTTCGAGGGCGGGCGAGCCGTGGATTTCAGCGGTCCAACGGCGCCCTTCGCGCGCCCAGAAGCCGCGCGCGTCGCGGCGGTAGCCGGCCGCTTCCATGTATTGCGCCGCACGGCGCGCATCCGGTTGCTGGAAGCCGCGTTCGCGCGCGAGCGGCGTCAGATCGTCGATGTAGGGGCGCAGGATAGGGAAGTCGGGATAGGGCTGGTAGAGCGGTTCTGCCGCGCCCTCGTGGAACACATCGATGATTTGGCGCGGGTTTACCGTGTGCAGGAGCGCCTTGCGCACGTTGAGATCGGCGACGGCAGGCGAGGCGTGGTTGAAGAACAGCGCAGTCGCCCACCAGTCGACATTGCCCCAGGGCGGGTCGCGGTCTGTCAGCGTCGTGATGAACGGATGCTGCGCCAAGAGCCGCTTCATGACCGGCACCGGCGCCTCGACGATCCAGTCCACCTGGCGGGCGGCGATCAGCTGCGCTGCCTGCTGCGGATCGCCGCGTGGGATCGTAATGACCCGCCGAACCTCCGGCAGATCGGTGTAGAAGGCGCCTTGCTGCGTGCCCCACACACCGGGCTTGGCGCCCCACCAATCATCGCGCCGATCGAGCACGATACGCTCAGGCAGCGCGGCGGTGATGCGCCAAGGGCCGGTGCCAACCGGCATGCCGCGTGCCAGGTCAAAGTTCTGGAACGCGGCTGGATCTTCCACGCCTTCCCAGATGTGCTTCGGCATCGGGTAGATGCCGGTCGTAAACTTCGCCGTTAGCAGACGCAGCACGAAGCGCGGGTCGCCCATGAGAAGGTCGAAGCGCACGGTGTGGGCATCGACCTTCACCGCTTCTTTCAGCGATGTCGTGACGTCACGGGCCCAAACCAGATCGTTCCGCCCGGCGCCGTTGCGCCGCAGCATCTCGAACGTAAACACCACATCGTCAGCAGTGAACGGCTGTCCGTCGGACCAGGTAACGCCTTGGCGCAACGTGACGGTGACCGAGGTGAAATCTTGGTTGTAGCTGTGGCCCGTAGCTAGATAGGGCAGGTGCTCGCCCGTGAGGTTGAGCCAGTAGAAGAGCGGCTCCATCACGAACACGGCGTGGTTGCGCAGGTCGTTGCCAACAGCGAACGGGTTTAGATTGTTGAAGTTGCGGAAGCTGGATCCGGCCGGCCATGCCTCCGCGATCAACACCTCGCTGCGATCCAGCTGCTCTTGCGCGGCGGCCGGCCCAATAGGCAAGACCGAAGTGGCGACAGCGCCAGCAGCCAACACGCCCAACTCGCGCCGATTTGGTCCGAAGCCGCTGGGTTTGGATTGCTCAGTCATCTTAGCCCTCCCGAGTGTCGGCTGACTTAGAAGCAGCCTGTTGACGGGGAGAGTGGTAGATCGTATCAAACCCGTCAAGATCATATATAATCGGGGTCAAGAAACCAGACCATGCTCCTTCGCGCACTTTCTCCACTCAGCGATCCGCCGGGGTCAGAATCAGAACCCACCGGACTTGGTGCCGCCCGGGTCGCGGCAGGTATCCGCGCCATGATCGTCTCTAGCGAGGTGCTCCCAGGCACGTGGCTGCGGCTAACCGCGCTCGCCGCGCGCTTTGGTGTGAGCGTGCAGCCCGTGCGGGAGGCTTTGCATGTTCTGCAAGGCGAAGGTTTGGTTGAGCTGCATCCGAACCGGGGTGCGCAGGTGCGCGGGCTCGACCGGCAGCGCCTGGTGCGCATCTTCGAAATCCGGGCAGCGCTTGAGTCTTTCATGGCCCGGCTTTTCGCCGAGGAGGCCACCGGGCGGGAGATCCGCGCGCTCGAGCAGCTGCAGGTTGATCATGACGCGGCGTTCGAGACAGGCGACCTGCCGGCCGCACTGCGCGTCAACAAACTGTTTCACGCGCTGATCAACGGCCGCAGTGGCAACGACGAAGCGGTGGCGCTCATTCAACGCTACTACGACCTCTCGGGTTCGATCCGCGCCAGGAGCGGTTTCGCACCAAGCTACGGTCCGCGCGTGCGCGCCGAGCATCACGCGCTGCTGGATGCGATCCGACGCCACGATGGCGGCGCGGCGGCCGACATCGGCGCGCGCCACGTGCTCCACACGCTTGAGGAAAACCTGGCCTGGCTCGATGCTGCCGCGCCAGGACGCCAGCAAAAGGACGCGGCGCAATGACCCTGCACTCCTCGCCAGCCCCAACGGTGAAATCAGGCCTCGCCATCCGCGACGTCGAGGCGTTTCCGGTTTGGATCGGGCACCGCAACCAGCTGCTGGTCAAAGTCACGGCCGATGACGGCACGCATGGTTGGGGTGAATCCGGCCTAAGTGGGCGAGAACTGGCGGTGATGGGCGCCATTCAGCACTTTCGCGAGCTGTTGCTGGGCGAGGATCCGTTCCGCATCGCCCATATCTGGCAGCGCTTGTATCGCAGCCAATACTTCGAAGGCGGCCGCGTCTTGACCGCCGCGCAATCGGCGATTGACATCGCGCTGCACGACTTGAAAGGCAAGGCGCTCGGCCTGCCAGTGCACGAGCTGATTGGTGGGCGCGTGCGTGATCGCGTGCCGAGCCTTGCCACCACCAACGCGCTGGCGCCAGAGGTCGCGCTGGAACAGGCGCAGGCCTTCGTGGCGGCGGGCTTCGACGTGGTGCGCTTCGGACGCGTCAACCCTGCTTTCACGGGAGATCAAGAAGACGTGTTTGAGCCGCGGCACTCGATCACCGAGACCGCGCGCTGCCTGACCATGGCGCGGGAGCGTTTTGGGGCAGCTATCACGCTCGGCGTGGACTACCACCACCGCCTCTCGGTGGCGGAGGCGATCTCGTTCTGCCATCGCATGGCCAGGGGTACGCTCGACTTCCTCGAGGAGCCGATCCGCGACGAAAGCCCGGCCGCCTACGAAGCTTTGCGGCGCTGCGTGGACGTGCCCTTCGCGATCGGCGAGGAGTTCGCGTCCAAATGGCAGGCCTTGCCATTTGTTGAACAGGGCCTGACGCAGTTCATGCGGCTCGACGTGTGCAACATCGGCGGCTTCACCGAGTCGCTGAAAGTCGCCGGTTGGTGCGAGGCGCACTATGTGGACATCTTCCCGCACAACCCGCTCGGTCCGATCTGCACAGCAGCGTCCCTGCACCTCTCCGCGGTCGTGCCGAATTTCACCTGGCTCGAATACAATCGTTCGCCATTTCGGCCACAGCCACCGATCGAGCGGGAGCTGTTCCCGCTGGCGCCAGCGTTGGAGGGCACGAGCTTTGCCGTCTCGAACCTGCCGGGGCTCGGCATCGAGGTGAATGAAAAGCTGCTGCGCGCCGAGCCGTATCGACACTGGAACCCGCCGATGTTGCGGCGGCTCGATGGTTCGCACACCAACTGGTAGGACGCCATGAGCAAGACCGTCGTCATCACCGGTGCTACCGGCAACATCGGCGCCAAGCTGCGAGACCACTTCACCCAACTGGGCTGGACGCTACGGCTGCTGGACGTCGCGGCGCTTGGCGATCCGAACGTGATCGAGGCGGACCTGTCGGTCTGGGACGAAGCGTGGGTGCAGCAGATGGCCAGCGCGGACGCGGTGATCCTGCTGGCTGGCGACCCGAGCCCGAAGGCGAGTTGGCAGTCAGTGCAGCGCCTTAATCTCGACCTGCCGATGAACGTCTACGAGGCCGCTGCGCGGGGTGGGGCGAAGCGCGTGATCTTTGCCAGCTCTAACTGGACGATGGCTGGCTGGCGCTTTCAAGGCGAGGACCTGACCACCGACCGGCCACCTTGGCCGGTCAATGCCTACGGCATGTCGAAGCTCGCGGCGGAACGGATGGGGCGCAGCTACGCGGATCGGTGGGCAATGTCTGTGATCTGTCTGCGCATCGGCTACTGCCAGCGTGCTGAAAACCTGCCTGGTCCGCACATGGGCTGGGGCGAATGGGGGCAGCAGATGTGGTTGTCCGACCGCGATCTCTGCGATGGTTTCGAGAAGGCTGTGGCGGCGCCATCGAGGCTGCGCTTCGCTGTCCTAAACCTGATGTCCGCCAACCCAGGTATGCGCTGGGATATTGAGGCCACGCGCCGTGCTATCGGCTATGCCCCGCAGGATGGCCATGTCGCGCAGGTGCCGCCGCAGGCCGACGGTGCTGCCGACCTGGCGCGCCGAACCCGCGACCTGATCGACGCGGCAGATCTCTGGATGGCGGAAACACGAGGTTAGACATCCGGAAGTCAGAGCCGGACAGGGCGGTATCTATCGCCGGGCCGCGCAGGAACTCGGTATGGCGCTGCGCCGTGGACAGGACCGAGCCGGCTTCGCGCGGGCTGTTGGTCAGGTTGGTCAGGAAGGCCGACGCCCCCTGGCGGACCAGCCCACTGGCCGCCTCGCTGCCCGCCATGGTGCCGAGCAGCGACGCCCAGCCCTCGGGGTCCGGCATCAGGTGAGGTGGACCCCGGATTTCGGACAGGGGGGTTAAGCTGGTATCGGTCCACCGAGAGGACGATATCGATGGCGAACACGAGGAAGCGGTATTCGGCGGAATTCAAGGCGAAGGTGGCCTTGGACGCTTTGAAGGGCGAGCTGACGTTGGCGCAGTTGGCGACCAAGCACGGTGTGCACATGACCATGATCTCCACGTGGCGCAAGCAGGCCGTCGACGGCATGGCGTCGGTGTTTTCCGGGAAGGCCGAAGCGGCTGAGGTCGGCCGCGAGGCTGACGTAGAGAAACTGCACGCCAAGATCGGCCAGCTCGTTGTGGAACGGGATTTTTTGGCCAAAGCCTTCGGTCGATGAGCCTAGCTCGAAGGCGGTTGATGGTTGAGCCGGATCACCCACGGCTGTCGGTTGTCGCCCCGGCGCGAGTGGGCGACTGCCCACTCGTCGCCATGCCGCCTGGTTGGGATCAGCCGGTCGGGTCTGTATTCGAAGCCGTGTCCGGAGAGTGCCTTGAACCTGGAACTGATGCGTCTGATCGACGAGCAGTTCATGGCGACGCCATGGTACGGCTCCCGGCAAATGGCGAGGCATCTGCGCCGGCAAGGTCATATGGTCGGGCGCAAACGGATACGGCGGCTGATGGCAAAGATCGGGCTCGCTCCGATCTATCAGCGGCCTCGAACGACAGTGCCGCACCCGGAACACCGCAAATACAAGTATCTGCTCAAAGACTTAGCGATCACCCGCCCCAATCATGTCTGGTGCGCTGATATCACCTACATTCCGATGCGGCGAGGTTTTCTGTACCTCGTGGCGGTGATGGACTGGGCGACCAGGAAGGTACTGTCATGGAAACTGTCGAACACCATGGAAGCCGACTTCTGCATCGAGGCGCTGGAGGAGGCCTTGGCCCGATACGGCAAGCCAGAGATCTTCAATACGGATCAGGGCATAGTGTATCTGATGCCACTATCGCACTAGATCGCACTATTGCTAGGTGGTGCGTTATTCGGCATGATGGTGCGATGTTCGATGTCCGAGCCGCCCTGTCCTTCCAGCCCAGTCTCAAACTCGAACTGGCGCTCAAGAAAACCCAATCCGAGCTCGATCGCCTGGCGCGTGAGATCGACGGCATCGCCCGGGACGAGCGCGCCTGGCTGCAGCGCTGGGCACTGATCAGCACCGTCGGCGCTTCAACGCGTATCGAAAACGCGGTGCTTACCGATGCCGAGATCGAGTGGGTGGACACCACGTTGTCTGCCGATGACCACCCCTCGGCGTTCGATGCAGCCAAGACTGCGATCCTCGACAAGCTGTCAAAAGACCGCGAGCGCAGCATCGAGGAAGTGGTTGGCTGCCGCGAGTTGTTGTCGCTCGTCTACGTCCAGGCCGATGAGATGTTTCCGCTGACCGAGGCGATCATTCGCGGCCTGCACCGGGAGCTGCTGCGGCACTACCCTGCCGCTGAGCGCTACGCTGGCAGCTACAAGGCGAGCCCAAACCAGGTCGTGTCGGTGAACCACGAGACGGGCGAGCAGCGGATTGTCCTCGACCCGACTCCGCCAGGTCCACAAACCGAAACCGCCATGCGCGATCTGGTGCTCTGGTACAACGAAACGATCCGAGCCCATCCCTGGCCGCTGCTGGTGGCAAGCGAGTTTGTATTCCGCTTCCTTGCGATCCACCCCTTCCAGGATGGCAATGGCCGGCTCGGCCGCGCGCTGTTTCTATTGGCGCTGATGCACAGTGATGATCTGGCCTTGCGCCGCGTGGTGCGGTTCATCTCGATCGACCGGCAGATCGAACGACATCGATCCATCTACTACACCACCCTGCAGCAGGCTTCGAACGGCCTGTTTCGCGCCGATCCGCGTGCCTACCAGCTTGAGCCGCTCGCCTGGTTTTTCCTGAAGATGACGGACTTGGCGCTCGGCGATGTTGGCGTGCTGCGCGCCCGCTATGCTGCTCTGCAGCGGCTCTCAGAAAGTGCCACCCGGGTGCTGGCCTGCTTCCGCGCAGCGCCGGAGCGCCGCCTGACGCCCGCCGACCTGATGGCAGATACTGGCTTGGTGCGTCGCACCGTCCAGAACGCGCTCAGCTCCCTGGTTGATGCTGGCTTGATCCAACGCCTCGGTGCTGGCCGCGGGACGCGGTATCAGCTGGTGTTCTGATCTAGAGTTACCTATAATATGCGATGTTGTGAGTTTTCTGCCTACCTGAGAAAATGCGCACCTTAGTGTATCGTCCCATGAACTTTGCCGCTTGAGTCTCTCCACTACACCCGCTCCAGCGCCACCGCGATCCCCTGGCCGACGCCCACACACATGGTGGCGAGCGCATAGCGGCCCTGTCGGCGGGCAAGCTCAAACGCGGCGGTGCCGGTGATCCGCGCACCTGACATGCCGAGCGGATGGCCAAGCGCGATGGCACCACCATTCGGGTTGACGTGACCCGCATCCTCCGGGAGCCCGAGCCGCCGGAGTGTCGCGATCCCCTGGCTCGCAAATGCCTCGTTCAGTTCTATCACCGCGAAATCCGCCGGCGTTAGCTGCAGCCGCGCGCAGAGCTTCTCGGTCGCAGGAGCCGGCCCAATACCCATGATGCGCGGTGCAACACCGGCTGTTGCGCCGCCGAGGATCCGGGCGATCGGGGTCAGGCCGTGGGCGCGCACGGCCGCGGCGGACGCGATGATCAAGGCGGCCGCGCCGTCATTCACGCCGGATGCGTTGCCAGCCGTCACTGTACCGCCCGCGCGGAAGAGGGTTGGCAGTTTCGCGAGTGCGTCCAGCGTGGTCGCGCGCGGGTGTTCGTCACGCTCGACCAGCACCGGATCCCCTTTGCGTTGCGGGATCGCAACCGGTGTGATCTCGGCCGCCAGCACGCCCTGTGCGATCGCCGCTGCTGCGCGGGTTTGGGAGGCAAGTGCGAAGCGATCCTGCGCGTCGCGCGAGACCGAAAACGCCTCGGCAACGTTCTCGCCGGTCTCCGGCATCGAGTCGACGCCGTACTGGGCTTTCATCAGCGGATTGATGAAGCGCCAGCCGATCGTGGTGTCGTGGATTTCGGCGTGCCGCGAGAACGCCGCGTCGGCCTTCGGCAGCACGAACGGGGCGCGGCTCATGCTCTCAACCCCGCCGGCGATGGCAAGTTCGATCTCGCCGGCCTTGATCGCACGCGCAGCCGCGATCACTGCGTCCATGCCGGAGCCGCACAACCGATTGATCGTGGTACCGGGAACCGTCTCTGGCAGGCCTGCCAGCAGCAGGCTCATGCGCGCGACGTTGCGGTTGTCTTCGCCGGCCTGGTTGGCGCAGCCGTAGAACACCTCATCCACCGCCGCCCAGTCGAGAGAGGGGTGGCGCGCCATCAGCGCCTTCAAGGGCACGGCACCCAGATCATCCGCCCGCACGGACGCGAGTGCGCCGCCAAAGCGGCCAATCGGAGTGCGGATGTAGTCGCAGACAAAGGCATCCATGGTCATGGTCCTGTCAGGCAGCGGCGGCAGTGCGCCAACCTTGCTCAGATGGCGCAGATCATCAAGGCTGAGGCCTGCCAGGAGCGCGCGCTGACGAGCGTGTCACCGCGACACACCTAGCCTTGCAACAGCGCGCGCGGACCAATGCAGATCATCGACGCTCACCACCACCTCTGGGATCTCGCGCGGCTGCCCTATCCCTGGCTGCGGCCAGAGGCGGGCCCACGGCCATTTGGCGATCACACGTCGATCAAGCGCGACTACCACCCAGCGGACTACGCCGCCGACTGCGGTGCGGCGATAGTCGGCAGCGTGCATGTGCAAGCCAATGCCGGCGCTGGCGATCCGGTGATCGAGACGGCGTGGGTCGCCGAACAGACGCAGGATTGCGGCTGGCCAGTTGCCATTGTCGGCGAGGTCCAGCTGGCAGATCTGGCGCTCGCGGATACGATCGCGCGCCACGCAGCGTATCGCGCGTTTCGCGGCGTGCGGCTGTTCGCGGGCTACGATGCAGATCCGCGCTGGCGCCAATGCGCAGACCCAGCACTGCTGCAGAGTGCGGCCGCGCATGATCTGGCGGCGACCTTGGCGCGCGGCGGCTATTCGCTCGATGTCGTGGTGCACGCGGCCCAGCTGCACCCGCTTGCCGATCTCGCCCGCGCCGTCCCAGACCTTGCGATTATCGTCAATCACCTCGGCCAGCCGCGCACCAGCGACTTCGCGGGTGCTGGCCTCTGGCGCGACGGCATCTCTCGGGCAGCGGCGGAGCCGAACATCTGCGTCAAGCTCTCGGGCTTATGGACGATTGATCGGACCTGGCGGCCGGAGGTGTTGGCGCCGTTCGTGCGCCATGTCGTGTCCGCATTTGGGGCAGGGCGCTGCATGTACGGCAGCAATCTGCCGATCGAGCGTGTGATGCTGCCAGCGCGCCACCAAGTGCCACGACTGCTCGAAGCACTCGGCGACATGCCGGAGGCCGATCGCGATGCCATCTTCGGCAGGACAGCCAGGCGCTTTTACCGGCTCTCGATCGGTTGAGGGCGCCCGCTGAGCGCAGCTGCCAGCAGCGCATGCAGCGTCTCCACGGTCTTCGCCCCCACCGTGCCATCGCTCTCATTGCGGCCGGATCCGAGTGCCAGGTCGACCAGCGCGTTGGGGGGGCCCTCGCAGCTGTAGGCCCAGGCACCAGGCAGCGCATCAGCGCTTTCGCGCACGCCGTCGGCCAGCTTCAGGGTTAAGGTCTCGCGCTCGATGTCGAGGGTCACAGCACCCGCACTGCCATAGAGGCGGATTTCAAGTTCAAAGCCGTGGCCTGCTGGCACACCACAGCTGCCGGACAGCACACCGGTCGCACCATTGCGAAACCGAATGGCAGCGCTGTCGTGGAGGTCGATGCCGGGCCCACCCGTCCAGGTCATCGCCTGCACTTCGGCCGCGCGCAAGTCGGTCAGCCAGTAGAGCAGGCCGAGCGCGTGGCTGAGCTGCCCATAGGCATAGCCACCACCACCATCTGGGTTCTGCCAGGTGCTGGCGTCTGGCTGGATCGCGGTTGCGGCCCAGCGCGCGACCCGGCCATCCCCTGCAAACACCCCGCGCGTGAAGGATGCCATGTGGCAGACCACATGCTCGATCGCCCCGATGCGCTTGATGAAATCCCGCGCCCGATTGAGGCCAGGCTTGTAGTGCCAGCCGTGGGAGACCACGAGGTGCCGCCCGGCCTCTTCGGCGATCGCAACCAGATCCCAGGCCTCGCCAGGATCCAGGCACATCGGTTTTTCGACCAACACGTGGCAGCCCTTACGCAGGAACGCGGCGGCTTGCTCGAAGTGGCGGTGGTGCGGGCTTGCGATCACCGCGATGTCGATGTCGCGCGCCAAAACCGCGCGCCAGTCTTCGCTCGCGAAGGCGAACCCAAAGGCATTCTGCACCAGGCGCAGGTCCGCGGCACCCAGACGACACACGCTGTCCAGCACCACCTCCGGCCGGGCGGCGAGGACTGGGATATGGACGCGGAAGGCGAAGTGGCCCGCACCGATGATCGCGGCCTTCAAGGGTGTGCCCGTCATCTTCAGTCCCCTCACGCGCTTGCGCGCGCCACCAGCTCGTAGCCGACGTCGATGATGCTGTGTTTCGCCCCGCCACCGGTCAGCCGCTGGACGACCAGGTGTGCGGCGGCCTCGCCAATCTCGTGGGAGCGGATTTTGATCGTGGTCAGCGGTACCGGTAGCAGTGGTGACAGGCTGAGGTCGCCAAAGCCGGCGATCGCGACTTGGCCTGGGACCCCGATGCCAGCTGAGATGCAAGCGAGCATCGCGCCGTGTGCGGGGATTTCGGCTTGGAAGAACACGGCATCGGGCGGGCGTTTGCGCTGCATCAGCGTCATCATCGCATCCCGGCCACTGTGCATCGTGGTGGGTGTCGCGACGGAGGCGATGTTCTCCCGCCGCACCGAGCGCCCGGCTGCGCGCATGGCAGTCAAAAAACCGGTCAGGCGGTCGGCTGCTTGGTCGTTGTTTTCGAAGTCACCGCCGACCACGGCGATGTCCTGGTAGCCCTTGGCGATCAGATAGCGGGTCATCTCGGCGGCGGCGGCGACGTTGTCGTAGCCAACGACACTGTCGATCATGTCATCGCGCAAGTTCCAGGTCTCAACCACCGGTCCCGCGAACGACGCGAGCAGGGTGCGGCAGGCCGGCGAATGGGTGAAGCCGGTGACGATGATCGCATCCGCCTGCCGGCCGATGAAGGTGCGCACGGCTTCCGCCTCAAGGTCGACGTTGCGCTGGGAGACGCCGAGCAGCATTTGCAGGTTCTGGCGCTGCAGGTGGTTGGCAACCCCTTGCGCCAGGTCCGCAAAAAGCGAGCTTGAGAGGATCGGCACGACCAGGCCGATCATGTTTGACCGACTGGAGACCAGCGATCGCGCCGTCAGGTTCGGCACATAGCCAATCGCATCAATCGCGCGCAGCACCCGCTCGCGCGTTGCTTCCTGCACCGTCTCTGGCTGACGCAACGCGCGCGAGACGGTGATGAGCGAGAGGCCGGCTGCCTCGGACACATCCTTCAACGTCTTCGCTTTGGTCTGCGGTGCGAGCATAGGCTCTCCTCGCGCGGGTACGTACTGAACCTCTGTCTAACCCAATGCGATTCGAATGTCATCCGCTTGACGCACGAATATCATTCGTGATCCAGTGGATGTGCAGTCGTTTCGGGGAGGAAACCATGCACACATCGATCAACCGTCGCCACCTGATGGGTGGTGCGGCCGCGCTGGCGGCAACGACCGCCCTGCCTCAGGGTGCGCAGGCCGCATCTGGCCGGCTCAATGTTTGGAAATTCGGCGGCACACCCAGGGAAGTCGAGTTCTGGCCAAAGCAGGACGCAGCCTTCTCAGCCTCGCAGCCGGCAGTGCGGCTGAACTATTCCTACTTCAACGGCCAGATCCGCCGGCAGAAGATCCTGGCCGGGTTCCAAACCCGCCAGCTGGCCGATGTGGTGATCGCGTTCGGGCAAGACATCCCGGAATTTGCGGGCTTTGGTATGATCCAGCCGCTCGAAGGCATTGCGGGCAACCGCATCGCCGGCTGGAAAGACCGGCTGGTGCCGGAAGTGCTGGCGTCGGGCATGCACGAAGGCGCGCTCTATGGCCTGCCGACCTATGTCGACATGGCCTCGTTCCTGGCGATCGACCTCACCGCCATGCGGGAAGCCGGCTTCACGCGCCCGCCGGCCACTTGGTCGGAGCTGCGCCAATACGCCAAGGCGATGACCAAGCCGAACCGCCCGGGCATCGCCATTCCGGCCACCACCGCACCGGTCGACATCAACATCTTCGAGGCGATCGCCTACGCCAACGGCGCGCGCATTTTCGACGAAGAGACCAAGAAGGTCATGCTGAATGAAAAGGGCATGGTCGATGCCCTGCAGCTCTACGCCGATCTGATTGCCGATGGCTCGACGCCACCCGGCACGGCGATGACCGGCACCAACTTCCGCGACACGGCAACACTGTTCGCGCAAGGGCGCTGCGCCATGTGGATGGGCATGTCCTGGCTCAACACGCCGTGGGGTACGCCGGACACGCTGAACTGGACTGGCACGCCGTTCCCGCGGCCCGACCGGGTGACCGGATCGAAGCCGGCGGTGGCCGCGCTGATGGATCCAACTGCGATCCTGATGGTATCGGCCCGCACCACCAATGCGGACGCGGCGGTGGAATACTTGAACTTCTGGTCCCAAAATCAGCAGTTGGCGCTGTGGGGTGACGCGCCGGAGTTCTCGCGCATTCCCGGTGGCAAGATTGCTTGGGCGTCGGAAGGCCTCGCCAAGCGCTGGCCGGGCTGGGTTGAGTCCTATCGGGCCGGCACCTTGTTCCAAGGTGCGGAGCCGATGCCGCGCTTCATTGGTGTGTCGGTCGTGGAAGCAGCCCTCGGCACAGCGATGCAGCAGGTCGTGCTCGGCCAGCGGTCGGTCATCGATGCGCTGAACGCGGCCAATGCGGCGGCCCAGCAGCAAATCGACATACTGCGCGGCTGAGTTCGAGTGTGGCCGCGCCTGTCCTTGGGCGCGGCCACCGCCTCCACCTCTTGTGTCTGGACTCTGCATGCGCCGATTGAGCGACAGGTGGCTGGCGTACGCGATGGTTCTGCCGGTGGTCGCAGCCGTGCTCGCCTTCGTGGTTGGGCCGACTTACGACGTGTTTTCCTTGAGCTTCACCCGCTTCGTGATGGGGCAGGAACGCGGCTTTGGCACGCTGGTGAATTTCCGTGCGCTGTTTGCCGATCCGCTGTTCACGCTGGTGCTGGTCAACACGGCGATCTGGATCCTCGGCGGCACCCTCTTCTGTGTGCTGCTCGGCCTTGGAGTCGGGGCCTATCTCGCCCGGGATGGCCGGATGCCGACCGCGCTGCGGGCGATCATTCTGCTGCCCTGGATCTTGCCCGATGTGGTAACCGCGATGGCGTGGAAGTGGATGCTGCACGGCCAAGTCGGCATCATCGGCCAGACCATTCAAGCAGCAGGCCTGTCTGATCAGCCGATCTCGCTGCTTGGCGATCCGGATCTGGTGATGTGGGTGCTGGTCGCCGTGGTGGTGTGGCGCAAGATGCCGTTGGTCGCCTTGATCCTGTGTGCCGCGATCCGGTCGGTGCCGCAGGAACACTTTGAGGCGGCACGCCTCGACGGAGCGAATGGCTGGGAGCAGTTTCGCTACATCGTGCTGCCGCACATCGCGTTTTCGCTGACGGCCGTCTCGGTCATCTCGATGATCTGGATCACGGCGGAGTTCACCTTGCCCTGGGTGATGACGGGCGGCGGGCCGGCGAACGCCAGCCAAATCCTGTCGACCTACATCTACCAGCAGAGCTTCCAGTTTTTTAACTGGGGGGTTGGCTCAGCCATGTCGGTCATCAACTTGGTCATGTTGCTGGGTATCGTGTCGCTCTATCTCTATGTCGTGCGCCGGTCCTGGCGGTCGGGAGCGTCGGCATGAAGCGCATTTTGTCCGAGGCGGCGTTCGCGCTGATCGGGATCGTGATCGCCCTGTTCGTGTTGTTCCCGATTTTCTGGCTGTTCCTGGCCTCCTTCAAATCGGGCGATGAACTCGCCCGGCTGCCGGCCACGTTTTGGCCAGCCGAGCCATCGCTTGCGGCGTACACGGATTTGTTTGCGCGGGGCAGCCAATCGAACCAGCTGCTCGATTGGCCAACCTTGATCGGCAACAGCCTCTTGGTATCGGTCGCCTCCACCGTGATCGTCGTGTTCTTCGGCACCATTGCTGGCTACGCCTTCAGCCGCCTGAAGTTTCCGGGCCGCGACCTCATTCTGGGCGGGCTGTTGGTCAGCCGGATGTTCCAGGGTGCGGCCTTGTTGCTGCCGACTTTCCGGCTGATGAATTGGCTTGATCTGTCAGACTCGCTATTCGGCTTGATCTTGCTTTATTCCGCCTTCGGGCTGCCGTTCGCGACCTGGATCATCGCGAGCGGCCTGCGCGAAATCCCAGTGGAACTGGAAGAATCCGCAATGATGGATGGGGCGAGCCGGCTGCAGTCGATGGTGATCATCGTGCTGCCGCTCGCAACACCGTCTCTCATCACCGCGGCGATGTGGCACTTCGTGGGTGCCTGGTCGGAATTTGCGTTCGCCTCGATCTTGATTGAATCGACCGCGAACAAAACCGTGACCATCGGTCTTGCCTCCTTCGTTGACTATTTCTCGCTGGAGTTTCAGCGGGTTGGCGCTGCGGCGACTTTGGTTGCGTTGCCGATCCTCGCCATCTTTATCTTCGGCCAGCGCTACTTCACCCGCGGCCTGCTGCAAGGAGCGGTCAAGGGATGAAGATCACGTCCGTGCGCGCCGTCGCCGTTGACGTCGGCTTCCAGAAGCAAGCACTGCAGACAAGCCGCATCGCCTCGCCTATGGCGCGCTGGCCGCAGTTTGCCGAACGTCGATCGAGCTGGATGTGGCCGACCAAGAAGACCTTCGTGCGCATCGATAGCAGCGAGGGCAGGGTAGGGTGGGCCTGCACGAACGGCGGTGAAATCAGCCAAGCGATTGTGGCCGATCACCTCGCCCGCCTGCTGGTCGGCCAGGCGATCGCGAGCATCGGCGACATCGCCGAGGTATGGGATCAGATGGTCAGCGCCCTGATGCCCTATGGCAGCGGCGGGTTTTCGATGATGGCGGTCGCCGGCATCGACATTGCGCTGTGGGATCTGCTCGCCAAAACCCTGGGAAAGCCGCTGGTCGACCTGCTGGGCGGCGCTAAACAGGACCAGCTTGACTGCTATGCTACCACCAACACGCCGGAGGCCCAAGCAGCGGCAGGCTGGTGGGGCCTCAAAGCGGCGATGCCCTATGGGCCGGAAGCAGGCGCAGAGGGGCTGGCCGCGAACGTCGCGCTGATGCAGCGCTTTCGCAATCTCGCCGGCCCGAACCGTGCGGTGATGCTGGATGCGTTCATGGCCTGGGATGCCGACTACACGCTACGCTTTGCCGACGCGGCCCAGGGCCTCGACCTCTTCTGGATCGAAGATCCGCTGCCGCCCCACGATCTCGACGGTTTGCGCCGGATCCGGGAGCATGGCCTTGGTGATGTTCGGTTGGCACTGGGCAACTTCTGCTTCAGCCGCTGGGATTGCGCAGTGCTGGTGCGCGAGCGGCTGGTGGATGTGCTGCAGCCCGATGTCGCCTGGGCCGGCGGCATCACGGAAGGCTTGCGCATTCTTGAGATGGCGGCGGCGGACAGCGTGCCGGTCATTCTGCACAACACCTGCGAGCAGCCTTGGGCACTCGCCATGGCCGCCGCGCGGCAGACCAATCCCATTGTCGAATTCGTCGACCGCGGCCCTGGCTCGGCACTCTACCGGCTGATGGGGGAGGAGGGGAGGCGCCACCACGGCCAGGTGTCTGTGCCGCGGGGTCCCGGCAACAGTCCGCCGGCGGAGGTGCTGGCGCATCTGGCGGACCCACCCGCCGTTCGGATCGCGTGAGGGCGAGATGCCAACCTACGCCTGGACTGGCCGCCTGACACCGGGATGCGAGGCCGCCTACAAACAGCGCCACGATCAGATCTGGCCGGAGATGGTCGCCCAGCTGAAGGCGGCCGGCTTCACCCGCTACGCGATCTTTCGCGATGGCCTCACCCTGTTTGCCTGCTTCGAGTGCGCCGATCCGATCGCGGCTGCCCGCCACATGGCGGCAAGCGCGGTGCGCGCGCGCTGGTCGGCCCACATGGCTGGCCTGATGACCCAGACCATCGACCCTGAGACGAGCTTCCCTCAGCTCTTGGAGCTACAGTGGGACCTCACCCAAACCAACACGGGAGACGACGCATGAACAAGATCGACTTGTCCGGCCGTATGGCTGTGGTCACTGGCGGCGCCCAAGGCATCGGCCGGGCAGTAGCGGAACGCTTTGTCGCTTCTGGTGCGCGTGTGTGCCTGTGGGACCGCGACGCAGGCCTGGTCGAGCAGACTGCCAAGACCCTGGGCGCTGGCACAGTGTTCCAAGTCGTCGATATGGTCGACTACCCGGCGGTGGCAGCCGCCGTGCCGGCGACCGAGGCTGCCCTCGGCCGGATTGACATCTTGGTCGCGAACGCCGGCATCGCCGGCTCCAACGGGCCGATTGTCGACTACTTGGTCGAAGAATGGCGCCAGATCATCGATATCAACCTCAACGGCGTGTTCTACTGCTGCAAAGCCGTGGTGCCCGGCATGATCGCGCGCGACTACGGGCGCGTGGTCAATATCGCCTCGATCGCTGGCAAGGAAGGTAACCCGAACGCGGCGGCGTACTCAGCGTCCAAAGCTGGTGTGATTGCGCTGACCAAGTCCTTGGGGAAGGAAACCGCTGGGAAGAACATCGCCGTCAACTGCGTGACCCCAGCGGCGGCGCGCACGCGGATTTTTGATCAGATGGCGCCGGAGCACATCAATTTCATGCTGTCCAAGATCCCCCGCGGCCGGTTCCTGGAAATCAAAGAGGCTGCCGCCATGATCGCGTGGCTTGCCAGTGAGGATAACAGCTTCACCACCGGCGGGGTGTTCGACCTCTCGGGTGGCCGGGCGACGTACTAGGCCTATGCGCACCATCCGCGGTCTCACCTGGGATCACCCGCGCGCGCGAGAGGGCCTGTTCGCCGCGACGGCCGACTTCATGCGCGCGCATCCGGGGACAGAGGTGCTGTGGGACACCCATCCCTTGCGCGGGTTCGAATCAACGCCGATCGAGCAGCTGGCGGACCGCTACGACCTCATCATCCTCGACCACCCGTTCATGGGCGATGTCGCACAGAGCGGTTGCTTGCTGGACCTCACAACTGAGGCCGGCGCGCTTGATCTCGCCGGCATCGCAGGCGGTACCGTCGGCAAAAGCTTTGCGACCTATAGCTACGAAGGTCATTGGGCGGTACCGATTGATGCCGCCTGCCAGGTTGCAGTGTACCGGCCGGATCGGGTCAGTCGGCCGCCACGCACCTGGTCCGAAGTGGTGGTGCTCGCGCGCTCCGTCCCGGTTGGCGTCGCGCTTGGCACGGTTCATTCGCTGATGACCTTCTTCACCTTGTGCAGCAATCTTGGCGCGCCGCCGGGCTCTGTGCGTGATCAGCCGCTGGTCGCGCGGGAGGCTGGCCACACGGCCCTCGCCCGCCTGCGGGCCTTGCGTGATTGGCGCCCGCACTCCCTCAAGTGGAACGCGATTGATCTGCAGGAGGCGATGGCGAGCTCCGAGAACGTCGCCTACTGCCCGTATGTTTACGGTTACGTCTCCTACGCACTGCCGGGAAAGTACGCGCACCAGCTCGCCTTTGCCGACATGCCCTCCGCCGATGACAGCGGCGCGCCAGCGGGCTCGACCATCGGCGGCACAGGCCTTGCGATTTCGCGCCGCTGCGTTGAACGCGTCCTCGCCCTGGAGTTCGCGTCCTTCCTCACCCGCGCCGAGGTGCAGATCGCAACCGGCCTTGCTGGAGGCCAGCCGGCTCATCGGTCCGCCTGGCAGAGTGAGGCGCTGAATGCGTCCTCCGGGCAGTTCTACCGCGACACGCTGGCGACCTTGGAGGCAGCCGTTATCCGCCCGCGCTACCCGAAATACATGACCTTGCAGAACGAAGGCGGGGAGATCGTCGGCCGTCACCTGCGTGGCAGTCTTAGTGCAGACCAGACGTTGGCTGCACTCGATGCCGTCCATCACCGACTGCTGGGTTGCTGACCGTCGAAATAGGCTGGCCGCGGGATCGTCCATCGGTCGCCCCAGATCTGGTTGCCGCCATCGACAATCAGCGTCTCGCCGGTGATGAAGCCGCCGCCAGCAGAGGCGAAGTAGGTGACCGCGTTCGCCACGTCGGACGGTGCTCCGAAGGGCTCTGTTGCAAAGTCTTGGAGAAGACGCGTGGAGTTGGTTTCCGGCTCGCCAGTCGGGGTCAAGCAGCCTGCAATTCCAGCTGCGGTCACGTCCCTGGACGTGGTGTAGGAGCAGGACGGGTGGTGTAGGTCCCGACAGGCCTGATCCTGGTGCTCACGCAGCCGCTGCGGGCAGCGCGAGGTGCAGATCATCGCTGAGCGGCGCCATGGTTTCCAGGGTCATGTAGCGCCCGCGCTGGACGGCCTTCGTCCGCTTTGCGGCCTCAGCATCGTTTTGTTCGAGCAGTATTGCTCCAACCAAACGGCGGATCGCAGCCTCGTTTGGGAAGATGCCAACAACATCGGTGCGGCGCTTAATCTCGCCGTTGAGGCGTTCAAGCGGATTGGTCGAGTGGATCTTCGCCCGGTGTTCTTTCGGAAACGTCATGTACGCCAGAACATCTTGTTCTGCCTGATCCAGCAGAGCTGCAAGTTTCGGCAGCTTGGGGCGCACCTGATCGGCAACTTGGCGCCACTGGGCTTTGGCCTGATCGGCATCATCCTGGGCAAACGCGGTGGCGATGAAAGCGGACACCACGCGGCGCCCGCTCTTGCCGGCATGGGCGAGCGCGTTGCGCATGCGGCGCATTCCGGGCGCGCCCGGAATGTCGCCAGGTGGACCCGGCAGCGCTGCCAGGTCGCGCGAAACACCTTGGAAACTGCCGCCTTGATGCCGTCGTGCGCGTCGGAGATCACCAGCTTCACGCCAGCCAAGCCGCGGCGTTTGAGCGTGCGCAGGAACTCGATCCAGAAGGTTTCGGCCTCCGACGCACCGATGTCCATGCCCAGCACCTCGCGCCGGCCGTCGGTGTTGACGGCCACCGCGATCGTCACCGCCACAGAGACGATGCGGCCGTTCTGGCGCACCTTTACGTAGGTAGCGTCGAGCCAGACGTACGGCCAGTCGCCCTCGATCGGCCGCTCCAGGAAAGTCTTCACCCGTTCGTCGATATCCTCGCATAGCCGGCTGACCTGGCTTTTCGAGATGCCGCTCATGCCAAGTGCTTTCACCAGATCATCGACCGAGCGCGTTGAGATGCCTTGGACGTAGGCCTCTTGGATGACGGCAGTCAGCGCCTTTTCGGCCAAGCGCCTGGGCTCCAGGAAGCCGGGAAAGTAGCTGCCTTGGCGTAGCTTTGGGATCCGCAGTTCAACTGTGCCAGCTCGGGTTTCCCAGTCGCGCTCGCGGTAGCCATTGCGTTGCGCCCGGCGTTCGGCCGAACGCTGTCCGTGGGCGGCGCCGGTCAAGCCTTGAACCTCGAGCTCCATCAGGCGTTCGGCGGCAAATCCGATCATCTCCCGCAGCATGTCCGCATCCGGGCTCTTTTCCAGCAGCGAACGAAGCGTCATCATGTCATCGGTCATCGTGGTCACCCTTCGGTTGGGTTGAGTTGTGGTGACCAGACTTTATCGAAGACCCACGATGACCACCCCCACTGTGGACAACTGGCCCGCCTTCGCCGGCGCTGAGAGCGCTACGGCGGGCCAGTTGACCACAGCTCCTACACCACGCGGCGGGACACGA